>NZ_JBKOTU010000002.1:300000-405850 GCF_049737915.1 Streptococcus sp. CL6.35
TCTATGTTGGTGAAGATGGAAGCGAAGAACTTGCTAATGAAATTGCTCAAGAAATCGCAGAAGAATTCGAAGACGTTGAAGTCGAGATTCACCAAGGTCAACAACCTGTTTACCCATACCTATTTAGTGTAGAATAAGATTAATGAAGGACTGAGAAATCAGTTCTTTTTTCTTTTTTAGTAAATGAAATCGGTATCTTTTTTATAAAAACAAAAATAACATTCATAAATAAACTTTAAAATAGAAAATTCAGAAAATTTCTTCTTTTCTCTTGAAAAATTTTGAAAAAATGGTATGATAGTAACAAGTTATTTTTAAGAGAAGAGAAAGGGGAACAATGGAGAAAATCAGTTTAGAATCTCCTAAGACGGGGTCGGATCTAGTTTTGGAAACACTTCGTGATTTAGGAATTGATACCATCTTTGGTTATCCTGGTGGTGCGGTCTTGCCTTTGTATGATGCGATATATAATTTTAAAGGCATTCGCCACATTCTAGGACGCCATGAGCAAGGTTGTTTGCATGAAGCTGAAGGTTATGCCAAATCAACTGGAAAGTTGGGTGTTGCCGTCGTCACTAGCGGACCGGGAGCAACAAATGCTATTACAGGGATTGCGGATGCCATGAGCGACAGTGTTCCCCTTTTGGTCTTTACAGGTCAGGTGGCGCGAGCAGGGATTGGGAAGGATGCCTTCCAGGAGGCAGACATTGTGGGAATTACCATGCCAATCACTAAGTACAATTACCAAGTTCGGGAGACAGCTGATATCCCTCGAATCATTACGGAAGCTGTCCATATCGCAACTACAGGTCGACCAGGGCCAGTTGTTATTGACCTACCTAAAGACGTATCTGCTTTAGAAACCGACTTCATCTATTCACCAGAAGTGAACCTACCAAGCTATCAACCGACTCTTGAGCCGAATGATATGCAAATCAAGAAAATTTTGAAGCAATTGTCCAAGGCTAAAAAACCAGTCTTGTTAGCTGGTGGGGGGATTAGTTATGCTGAAGCAGCTGCAGAATTAAATGAATTTGCAGAACGCTATCAAATCCCGGTGGTAACCAGTCTTTTGGGACAAGGAACGATTGCAACGAGTCATCCACTCTTCCTTGGAATGGGAGGCATGCACGGGTCATTTGCAGCTAATATTGCCATGACGGAAGCGGACTTTATGATTAGTATTGGTTGTCGTTTCGATGACCGCTTGACGGGGAATCCTAAGACCTTCGCTAAGAATGCTAAGGTTGCTCATATTGATATTGACCCAGCCGAGATTGGCAAGATTATCAGTGCAGATATTCCTGTAGTTGGAGATGCTAAGAAAGCCTTGCAAATGTTGCTGGCTGAACCGACAGTTCATAACAATACTGAGAAATGGATTGAGAAAGTCACTAAAGACAAGAACCGCGTTCGTTCTTACGATAAGAAAGAGCGTGTAGTTCAACCGCAAGCTGTTATTGAACGAATTGGTGAATTAACTAACGGAGATGCTATTGTGGTAACAGACGTTGGTCAACACCAAATGTGGACAGCTCAGTATTATCCCTACCAAAATGAACGTCAGTTAGTGACTTCAGGTGGTTTGGGAACGATGGGATTTGGAATTCCAGCAGCAATCGGAGCTAAAATTGCTAATCCAGATAAGGAAGTAGTCTTGTTTGTTGGGGATGGCGGTTTCCAAATGACTAACCAGGAATTGGCTATTTTGAACATTTACAAGGTGCCAATCAAGGTGGTTATGCTGAACAACCACTCGCTTGGAATGGTTCGCCAGTGGCAGGAATCCTTCTATGAAGGTAGAACATCTGAGTCGGTCTTTGATACTCTTCCTGATTTTCAATTGATGGCACAAGCTTATGGAATTAAAAACTATAAGTTTGACAATCCTGAGACCTTGGCCCAAGACCTTGAAGTCATCACTGAGGATGTTCCTATGCTAATCGAGGTAGATATTTCTCGTAAGGAACAGGTGTTACCAATGGTACCAGCTGGTAAGAGTAATCATGAGATGTTGGGGGTGAAGTTCCATGCGTAGAATGTTAACAGCAAAACTACAGAATCGATCAGGAGTCCTCAATCGCTTTACAGGTGTCCTATCTCGTCGTCAGGTTAATATCGAAAGCATCTCTGTTGGAGCAACAGAAGATCCGAATGTATCTCGTATCACCGTTATTATTGATGTAGCTTCACATGATGAGGTGGAGCAAATTATCAAACAGCTCAATCGTCAAATTGATGTGATTCGCATTCGAGATATTACAGACAAGCCTCATTTGGAGCGCGAGGTAATTTTGGTTAAGATGTCAGCGCCAGCTGAGAAGCGAGCTGAGATTCTAGCGATTATTCAACCTTTCCGTGCAACAGTTGTAGACGTAGCACCAAGCTCGATTACCATTCAGATGACAGGAAATGCTGAAAAGAGTGAAGCTCTGTTGCGAGTCATTCGACCATACGGTATTCGCAATATTGCTCGAACTGGTGCAACTGGATTTACCCGCGATTAATACTCTTCGAAAATCTCTTCAAATCACGTCAGCTTTGCCTTGCCGTAGGTATATGTTACTGACTCCGTCAGTCTTATTTACAACCTCAAAGCAGTGCTTTGAGCAGCCTGCGGCTAGCTTCCTAATTTGCTCTTTGATTTTCATAGAGTATAAAAATATTTTAAATTTGTTAATCCAGCCTAAAAGGCAATAAATAATAGAAAAGAGAGAAAAAACTATGGCAGTTCAAATGGAATATGAAAAAGATGTTAAAGTAGCAGCACTTGACGGTAAAAAAATCGCCGTTATCGGTTATGGTTCACAAGGACATGCGCATGCTCAAAACTTGCGTGACTCAGGTCGTGATGTCATCATCGGTGTACGTCCAGGTAAATCTTTTGACAAAGCAAAAGAAGATGGATTTGACACTTACACAGTAGCAGAAGCAACTAAATTGGCTGACGTTATCATGATTTTGGCACCAGACGAAATCCAACAAGAATTGTACGAAGCAGAAATCGCTCCAAACTTGGAAGCTGGAAACGCAGTTGGATTTGCTCATGGTTTCAACATTCACTTTGAATTTATCAAAGTTCCTGCAGATGTAGATGTCTTCATGTGTGCTCCTAAAGGACCAGGACACTTGGTACGCCGTACTTACGAAGAAGGATTTGGTGTTCCAGCTCTTTACGCAGTTTACCAAGATGCAACAGGAAATGCTAAAAACATTGCTATGGACTGGTGTAAAGGTGTTGGAGCTGCACGTGTAGGTCTTCTTGAAACAACATACAAAGAAGAAACTGAAGAAGATTTGTTTGGTGAACAAGCTGTACTTTGTGGTGGTTTGACTGCCCTTATCGAAGCAGGTTTCGAAGTCTTGACAGAAGCAGGTTACGCTCCAGAATTGGCTTACTTTGAAGTTCTTCACGAAATGAAATTGATCGTCGACTTGATCTACGAAGGTGGATTCAAGAAAATGCGTCAATCAATTTCAAACACTGCTGAGTACGGTGACTATGTATCAGGTCCACGTGTGATTACTGAGCAAGTTAAAGAAAACATGAAAGCTGTCTTGGCAGATATCCAAAATGGTAAATTTGCAAATGACTTTGTAAATGACTATAAAGCTGGACGTCCAAAATTGACTGCTTACCGTGAACAAGCAGCTAACCTTGAAATTGAAAAAGTTGGTGCAGAATTGCGTAAAGCAATGCCTTTCGTTGGTAAAAACGACGACGATGCATTCAAAATCTATAACTAATTGATAGCAATTAAGGTGAAGGCGAGTTGGTGGACTAACTCGCTTTTATAATCAATTCATCTCTCTTTTAAGAGGGTGGATTGTGATAGTATGAAATAGTCTAGGAGAAAAAGATGTTAAGTTCAAAAGATATCATCAAGGCTCATAAGGTCTTGAACGGTGTGGTTGTGAATACTCCACTGGATTATGACCATTATTTATCGGAGAAGTATGGCGCTAAGATTTATTTGAAAAAGGAAAATGCTCAACGTGTTCGTTCTTTTAAGATCCGTGGTGCCTATTATGCCATTTCGCAGCTCAGCAAGGAAGAGCGTGAGCGTGGGGTAGTCTGTGCCTCTGCGGGAAATCATGCGCAGGGAGTAGCCTATACCTGTAATGAAATGAAAATTCCTGCTACTATTTTTATGCCCATTACTACTCCGCAACAAAAAATTGGACAAGTTCGCTTTTTTGGTGGGGATTTTGTAACCATTAAACTAGTTGGGGATACCTTTGATGCCTCAGCCAAAGCAGCTCAAGAATTTACAGTTTCTGAAAATCGTACCTTTATTGATCCCTTTGATGATGCCCATGTTCAAGCGGGTCAAGGGACAGTTGCTTATGAGATTTTAGAAGAAGCTCGAAAAGAATCAATTGATTTTGATGCTGTCTTAGTTCCTGTTGGAGGTGGTGGTCTCATTGCTGGGGTTTCTACCTATATCAAGGAAACAAGTCCAGAAATTGAAGTCATCGGAGTAGAGGCTAATGGGGCACGTTCCATGAAGGCAGCCTTTGAAGCTGGTGGGCCTGTCAAACTCACAGAAATTGACAAATTTGCGGATGGGATTGCTGTGCAAAAGGTAGGTCAGTTGACCTATGAAGCAACTCGTCAACATGTTCAAACCTTAGTAGGTGTCGATGAGGGATTGATTTCTGAAACCTTGATTGACCTCTACTCTAAGCAAGGGATTGTCGCAGAACCTGCTGGAGCTGCTAGTATCGCTTCTTTAGAGGTTTTGGCTGAATATATCAAGGGGAAAACCATTTGTTGTATCATTTCTGGAGGAAATAATGATATCAACCGTATGCCGGAAATGGAAGAGCGTGCCTTGATTTATGATGGGATCAAGCATTACTTTGTGGTTAATTTTCCACAGCGTCCGGGGGCTTTGCGTGAGTTTGTAAATGATATCTTGGGGCCAAATGATGATATCACACGTTTTGAGTATATCAAACGAGCTAGCAAGGGGACAGGCCCAGTATTGATTGGGATTGCCTTGGCAGATAAGCATGATTATGCAGGCTTGATTCGTCGAATGGAAGGTTTTGATCCAGCTTATATTAACTTAAATGGTAACGAAACGCTCTATAATATGCTTGTCTGAGGACTAATAAAAAAATATCATATTATTTGCACAATTGATGTATAGGTGCTATAATGAAGATGAAGAAAGGGGGCGATTCCTATGGACTTAGGAAATCGATTACGCTATTTCTATCATAACTCATTATAGTACCTATGTTTTTTTGATTCAGTTTATAGTAAGGGAGTAAAATTACTTGTTATATGTTAGGAGTTTTTTGAAATCTACTATTTTATATATAGCTAATCTGAAATTTAGCTAAATATAATAGGGATTAGAAAAAATAATCAATACTAATGAGATGCCTTATTATACTGAGATTACTGAGAAGAGTGATGGAATATTCGTAAGATGAAAACAGTAAAAAAATGAAGCATAGAATACTACGGTTTCCTAGCTATTTGTATTTTAATGGGTAGGAGAAATAAAAAGTAAACTTGATAAAGTAAATAACTGGTACAGTTGACCAAATGATTGAATGCTGGTGCAGACATGAAAAAGTCTAAAAGGAGAAAAATACTCGTTAGAAATGGTTTAGAGCAGAAGATTATTTTGTCAAATTTTTTTGTTTTACAGTGGAATAAATAATATGAAATAAGATTAGAATATGTCTAGATTATCGAGAATCAGCATCTGTCAAATACGAATATTATTACATAAATAAGATTTAATAATACAGTTATTTTAAAGAACTATAAAAATTGTTTTCGACAATGAAAAACCTACATATTATCAGCTTTAATAAGATAGTAAGTAAAAATAAGGGCGTTTATTTTATTGAATATATGTTTTTTTATTGACAAAAAGCATAAAAGCGTATACAATTAGATATCGTAAATAAGAAAATAGGAGAAAGACATGGCTAAGTCAAACTTTGAAAAAGTAGAATCAGTTGTTGGCTGGGTTCGTGATAAGAAAATCACAGGCTACCGTATCTCTAAAGAAACGAATGCGCGTGAAATGTCTATCATTGCTCTAGCGCAGGGGCGTGCAAAAGTAAAAAATATTTCGTTTGAAACGGCTCTAGGTTTAATTGATTTCTATGATAAAAATCATGAAAAATTTGAAGATTAATCTTTGGATAATGGCGGATTCTTGAATAAGGTCTGCCTTTTCATTTTGATACTCAATGAAAATCAAAGAGCAAACTAGGAAGCTAGCCGCAGGCTGCTCAAAACACTGTTTTGAGGTTGCAGATAGAGCTGACGTGGTTTGAAGAGATTTTCGAAGAGTATGAGGACAGCAAAAAGACTGCACGGTTGATGCAGCCTTTTCTTTTTATTTGAGATAACGTTGAAGGAACTCTTTTGTACGGTCTTCTTTAGGATTGGTGAAGAGGTCTTCTGGTTCGCCTTCTTCAGCGATTACACCCTTATCCATGAAGATAACACGGTGAGAGACATCACGGGCGAATTCCATTTCGTGGGTTACGACAATCATGGTCAAGCCTTCTTGAGCCAGGTCCTGCATGATTTTGAGGACTTCTCCAACCATTTCTGGATCGAGAGCTGATGTTGGTTCATCAAAGAGAATGGCGTCAGGATTCATTGAAAGGGCACGAGCGATGGCCACACGTTGTTTTTGACCACCTGAGAGTTGTTTTGGTTTCGCTTGCCAGTAGCGTTCTCCCATGCCGACCTTTTCTAGGTTTTCTTTGGCAATCTTTTCAGCTTCTGTACGTTCGCGTTTAAGGACAGTTGTCTGAGCGACAATTGTGTTTTCAAGCACGTTGAGATTTTCAAAGAGGTTAAAGGATTGGAACACCATCCCCAACTTTTCACGGTATTGCATGAGGTCATAGCCTTTTTCGAGGACGTTTTGTCCATGATAAAGGATTTGTCCATCAGTTGGCGTTTCAAGGAGGTTAATGGAGCGTAGGAAGGTTGATTTTCCGCTTCCAGAGCTTCCGATGATAGAGATTACCTCTCCCTTGCGGACAGTAAGTGAAATGTCTTTTAGCACTTCGTTTTGTCCATAGGATTTTTTGAGGTGTTTAATTTCAAGGATTGCTTGTGTCATTATTTCAAATCCTCCGTTTGCATTTGGTTAGCACCTGTAGTATAGGTATCCATGTCCATGCGGCGTTCGATGAAGCGTAGGATACGTGTTACGGTGAAGGTGAGGACAAAGTAAATCACGGCGATGATTGTAAATGTCTGGAAGTATTGATAGGTTTGAGTTGCTACGGTATTTCCTGAGAAATAAAGTTCGACAACAGAGATAACATTCAATACAGATGTATCTTTGATATTGATGACAAATTCATTACCAGTTGCTGGTAGGATGTTACGGACTACTTGAGGGAGGACAATCTTACGCATGGTTTGGTTATGAGTCATACCAAGAGCAGTCGCAGCTTCAAATTGTCCCTTGTCAACTGCTAGGATACCACCACGGACGATTTCAGTCATGTAGGCACCGGTGTTGATTGAAACGATGAAGATAGCAGCTAGTGTGCGGTCAAGGTTGATCCCGAAAGCTTGGGCAGTTCCATAGTAGATAACCATCGATTGAACGATCATAGGTGTACCACGGAAAATTTCAATGTAGACATTGAGAATCCAGCCGACTAGTTTTTGTAGGCCGTAAATGGCTTTGTTTTCAGAGAGAGGAGCAGTACGGAAGACACCAATGGCAAGTCCAATAATGAGACCTATGATGGTTCCGACGATAGAGATTAAAAGAGTGATACCAGCACCACGCAAGAGTTGTTGCCAGTTTTCAGAAAGAATTTTAGCGACTTGGCTAAAGAA
Source organism: Streptococcus sp. CL6.35 (assembly GCF_049737915.1). Lineage (GTDB taxonomy): Bacteria > Bacillota > Bacilli > Lactobacillales > Streptococcaceae > Streptococcus. The sequence goes on from NZ_JBKOTU010000002.1 coordinate 307,844, forward strand.
ACTACTGCTAGTCTCTTCAGTTGTTGTAGCTTCGGCAGGTTGCTCTTTGATCATACGATCCATCAAGGCAACTTGGTCGTCTTTTGAAATGGTTTCAATGCTGGTATTGATTTGACTAATACGATTGTCATCTTTACGAAGTCCAATGGCAATAGCCGTATCTTCTTCCCCAGTTTTGAAACCTGGTTCTACTTGAACCATCTTGAACTTAGAGTTAGCAGCTTCAGCAGTCAGAGCTTCTGGTCGTTCAGAAACATAAGCATCGATAACACCAGCTTCAAGTGCTTGGCGCATTTGAGCGAAGTCTCCCATGGCAGTTTCTTTTTTAGCGCCTGGGATTTGACCAATCAAGTCATAAAGGTAGACACCTTGTTGAGAAGTGATTTTTGCACCGTTAAAGTCATCCAAAGATTTTGCGTTTGCATAAGTAGAATCTTTTTTGACAAGCAAAACTGGTTCGCTAGTGTAGTAACTGCTCGAAAAGGCAATTTCTTGTTTGCGTTCGGCAGTTGGACTCATACCTGCGATAATCATGTCAATCTTACCAGAAGTAAGGGCAGGGACTAGACCTTCCCACTTGGTTTTAACAACTAAAGGTTCTTTACCTAAGTCCTTAGCGATTTTCTTGGCGATTTGAACATCGTATCCGTTAGCATACTGGTTAGTCCCATCGATTTTGACAGCTCCATTGCTATCATCGTCCTGAGTCCAGTTAAAGGGAGCATATGCTGCTTCCATCCCGATGCGTAAATATTCATCGGCTTGAGCAACATTGACAAGTCCCAGCATCAGCAAGAGACTTGTGAAAATAGATAAGTATATTTTTCTCATGATTTCTCCTATTTCTAATCTATTAAAAAATAACTGTCTCCTATTTTATCGAAAAAAACTCTATTTTTCAATATAGGTAAGCCCTTACTTATGAAAAAATGATATAATGATAGCAAAGATAAAAAGGGGGCTTAGTTGATGAAAAAAACTTTTTTCTTACTGGTGTTAGGCTTGTTTTGCCTTCTGCCACTCTCTGTTTTTGCCATTGATTTCAAGATAAACTCTTACCAAGGGGATTTGTATATTCATGCAGACAATACGGCAGAATTTAGACAAAAGATAGTTTATCAGTTTGAGGAGGACTTTAAGGGGCAAATCGTGGGACTTGGACGTGCTGGCAAGATGCCTAGTGGATTTGACATTGATCCTCATCCAAAGGTTCAGGCTGCGAAAAATGATGCTGAACTAGCAGACGTTACTAGCGAAGTGATAGAAGGAGCAGATGGTTATACTGTTAAAGTCTATAATCCAGGCCAGGAAGGCGACACAGTTGAAGTTGACCTTATTTGGAACTTAAAGAATTTGCTTTTCCTTTATGATGATATCGCTGAATTAAATTGGCAACCTTTGACAGATAGTTCAGGAACTATTGGAAAGTTTGAATTTCATGTAAGGGGAGACAAGGGGGCTGAAAAACTCTTTTTCCATACAGGGAAACTTTTTAGAGAGGGAACGATTGAAAAGAGTAACCTTGATTATACTATCCGTTTAGACAATCTTCCGCCTAAGCGTGGAGTTGAATTGCATGCCTACTGGCCTCGAACTGATTTTGCTAGCGCTAGGGATCAGGGATTGAAAGGAAATCGTTTAGAAGAGTTTAATAAGATAGAAGACTCGATTGTTAAAGAAAAAGAGCAAAGTAAACAACTCGTTACTTGGATCTTCCCTTCGATACTTTCTATCTCCTTGTTATTGAGTGTCTGCTTCTATTTTATTTATAGAAGAAAGACCACTCCTTCAGTCAAATATGCCAAAAATCATCGTCTCTATGAACCACCAATGGAATTAGAGCCTATGGTTTTATCGGAGGCTGTCTACTCGACTTCCTTGGAGGAGGTGAGTCCTCTAACAAAAGGAGCAGGTAAATTTACCTTTGACCAACTTATTCAAGCTACCTTGCTAGATGTGATAGACCGTGGGAATGTTTCTATTATTTCAGAAGGAGATGCAGTTGGTTTGAGGATAGTAAAAGAAGATGGTTTGTCCAGTTTTGAGAAAGATTGTCTAAATCTGGCTTTTTCAGGCAAAAAAGAAGAAACTCTTTCCAATTTGTTTGCGGATTACAAGGTATCTGATAGTCTTTATCGTAGAGCAAAAGTCTCTGATGAAAAGCGGATTCAAGCAAGAGGGCATCAGCTCAAATCTTCTTTTGAAGAAGTATTGAAAGAGATGCAAGAAGGGGTGAGAAATCGAGTTACCTTCTGGGGGCTTCCGGATTATTATCGTCCCTTGACTGGTGGAGAAAAGGCCTTGCAGGTGGGTATGGGACTCTCCACTATCTTGCCCTTATTTATTGGATTTGGTTTGTTCTTGTACAGTTTAGATGTTCATGGCTATCTTTACCTCCCCTTACCAATACTTGGTTTTCTAGGTTTGGTTTTGGCTGTTTTCTATTATTGGAAGCTGCGACTAGATAATCGTGATGGTGTTCTAAATGAAGCGGGAGCAGAGGTCTACTATCTCTGGACCAGTTTTGAAAATATGTTGCGTGAGATTGCACGATTGGATCAGGCTGAATTAGAAAGTATTGTGGTTTGGAATCGCCTCTTGGTCTATGCGACCTTATTTGGCTATGCGGATAAGGTCAGTCATTTGATGAAGGTTCATCATATCCAAGTGGAAAATCCAGATATGAACCTCTATGTAGCTTATGGCTGGCACAGTATGTTTTATCATTCAAGCGCGCAAATGAGCCATTATGCCAGTGTCGCAAATACAGCAAGTACCTACTCCGTATCTTCTGGAAGTGGAAGTTCTGGCGGAGGCTTCTCTGGAGGCGGAGGCGGTGGCAGTATCGGCGCCTTTTAAAGAGAGCTATCACTGGCTGAAAAAATATGCTATAATGGAAGATAGAAAAAGGAGTAATCTATGTATCTTATTGAAATTTTAAAATCTATCTTCTTTGGGATTGTTGAAGGAATTACGGAATGGCTGCCGATTTCAAGTACAGGTCACTTGATTTTAGCAGAGGAATTTATCCAATACCAAAATCAAAATGAAGTCTTTATGTCCATGTTTAATGTCGTGATTCAGCTTGGTGCGATTTTGGCGGTTATGGTGATTTACTTTAATAAGCTCAATCCCTTTAAACCGGGTAAAGACAAGCAGGAAGTTCGTAAGACTTGGAGACTGTGGTTGAAGGTCTTGGTTGCCACTTTGCCTTTACTTGCCGTCTTTAAATTTGATGATTGGTTTGATACTCACTTCCATAATATGGTTTCAGTTGCTCTCATGTTGATTATCTATGGGATTGCCTTTATCTATTTGGAAAAGCGCAATAAAGCGCGTGCTATAGAGCCAAGTGTGACAGAGTTGGACAAGCTTCCTTATACGACAGCTTTCTATATCGGACTCTTCCAAGTTCTTGCCCTTTTACCAGGGACAAGCCGTTCTGGAGCAACGATTGTCGGTGGTTTGTTGAATGGAACTAGTCGTTCTGTTGTGACAGAATTTACCTTCTATCTTGGAATTCCTGTTATGTTTGGAGCCAGTGCCTTAAAGATTTTCAAATTTATAAAAGCAGGACAGCTCTTGAGTTTTGGGCAATTGTTTTTGCTCTTGGTCGCTATGGGAGTAGCTTTTGCAGTTAGCATGGTGGCTATTCGCTTCTTGACAAGCTATGTAAAAAAACACGACTTTACCCTTTTTGGTAAATACCGCATCGTACTTGGTAGCATCTTATTGCTTTATAGCTTTGTCCGTTTATTTGTATAAGAAAAACCTTGAAGGGGCAACTCTTCAAGGTTTTAAAATCCAGTCACGGTAATTCCCAACAGACGGACACCTCTTTCTTTCTCGCTTAACTCTTCATAGAGTTGCAGGGCTATTTGGCTTATCTGGCTAGCATCCTGTGTTTTTTGGGTCAGACTTTTTCGTTTAGTAAGAGTTGAAAAGTCCTCGTAGCGGATTTTCAAAATGACAATTTTTCCAGCTTTTTCTTGTTGACTGAGATTGAGAGCGACTCTTTCTGATAGGAGAGTCAGCTCTTTTTTGATGTCTTCTTCGGCACGGAGAATCTTTCCATAGGTTTTTTCCTTGCCGATTGATTTACGAATACGATTGGATTTGACTGGGGAATTGTGGATGCCACGAGCCTTTCGATAAAGGTCATAGCCCAGTCTTCCAAAACGGTCTATTAGGGTCACTTCAGGAACTTCAAGTAGATCAGCGCCGGTAAAAACACCCATTTGATGAAGTCTTTCCACTGTCTTTTTTCCTACTCCATGAAACTTGGAAATATCCATTTGTTTTAGAAAGTCCTCAGCCTGGTCAGGTAGAATCACTGTCAGACCATGTGGTTTTTGATAATCACTAGCCATTTTAGCTAAGAATTTGTTGTAGGAAACGCCAGCAGAAGCAGTTAGATGGAGTTCTTGCCAAATATCCTCTTGAATGAGGCGAGCGATTTTGACTGCTGACTTGATACCGAGTTTATTTTCTGTTACATCCAAATAGGCTTCGTCAATGCTCATGGGTTCTATTAAATCTGTATAACGCTTAAAGATAGCTCGGATCTGGAGTCCCACAGATTTGTATTTCTCATAATTTCCTGAGATGAAGACGGCTTGGGGACAACGCTCATAGGCTTCCTTAGAGCTCATGGCTGAATGGACACCAAAAGCTCGCGCCTCATAACTACAAGTAGAAACAACTCCACGTCCACCTGTTTGCCGGGGGTCGCTTCCAATAATGACAGGTTTTCCTCTGAGTTTAGGATTATCTCTAATTTCCACTGCAGCAAAAAAGGCATCCATGTCAATATGGATTATTTTTCTTGACAAATCATTTAATAAAGGAAAAATCAACATGTCTAGCACCTTTTTATACTCTTCGAAAATCAAATTCAAACCACGTCAGCTTCGCCTTGCCGTAGGTATATGTTACTGGCTCCGTCAGTCTTATTTACAACCTCAAAGCAGTGCTTTGAGCAGTCTGTGGCTAGCTTCCTAGTTTGCTTTTTGATTTTCATTGAGTATTACTGCTTATTTTCTTTTATTATACCCTTTTTTCTGAAAAAAAGAAAAAAGGCTTTATTTTTTTCAAAAATATAATACAGTTTGGGATGAAATATAGACTGTTTTAGAAAAGAAAGTGTAAAAATAGGGATTTATCACTTGTTGAAATCGGTTACTGTGTGGTATACTTGTCTCATGAATGTAACAGATGACTGTTACTAGAAAGAAAAAAGAGGACATTAACATGGTTGTTAAGACAGTTGTTGAAGCACAAGATATTTTTGATAAAGCTTGGGAAGGCTTCAAAGGCGTAGATTGGAAAGAAAAAGCAAGTGTATCACGCTTCGTACAAGCTAACTATACACCTTACGATGGAGACGAAAGCTTCCTTGCAGGACCAACAGAACGTTCACTTCACATCAAAAAAATTGTAGAAGAAACTAAGGCTCACTACGAAGAAACTCGTTTCCCAATGGACACTCGTCCAACTTCTATCGCTGATATCCCTGCTGGATTTATCGATAAAGAAAACGAAGTTATCTTTGGTATCCAAAATGACGAACTCTTCAAATTGAACTTCATGCCAAAAGGTGGTATCCGTATGGCTGAAACTACTTTGAAAGAAAATGGATACGAACCAGATCCAGCTGTTCACGAAATCTTTACTAAATACGTAACAACAGTTAACGACGGTATCTTCCGCGCTTACACTTCAAACATTCGTCGCGCTCGTCACGCACACACTGTAACTGGTCTTCCAGATGCATACTCACGCGGACGTATCATCGGTGTTTACGCACGTCTTGCTCTTTACGGTGCAGACTACTTGATGCAAGAAAAAGTAAACGACTGGAATGCAATCGAAGAAATCGATGAAGAAACAATTCGTCTTCGTGAAGAAATCAACCTTCAATACCAAGCATTGCAACAAGTTGTTCGCTTGGGTGACCTTTACGGAGTTGATGTTCGCAAACCAGCGATGAACGTTAAAGAAGCAATCCAATGGGTTAATATCGCCTTCATGTCTGTCTGCCGTGTTATCAACGGTGCTGCTACATCTCTAGGTCGTGTACCAATCGTATTGGACATTTTTGCAGAACGTGACCTGGCTCGTGGTACATTTACTGAATCAGAAATCCAAGAATTCGTTGATGATTTCGTTATGAAACTTCGTACAGTTAAATTTGCTCGTACTAAAGCTTATGACCAATTGTACTCAGGTGACCCAACTTTCATCACAACTTCTATGGCTGGTATGGGTAACGACGGTCGTCACCGTGTTACTAAGATGGACTACCGTTTCTTGAACACTCTTGACAACATCGGTAACTCACCAGAACCAAACTTGACAGTTCTTTGGACTGACAAATTGCCATACAACTTCCGTCGCTACTGTATGCACATGAGCCACAAACACTCTTCTATCCAATACGAAGGTGTAACAACAATGGCTAAAGACGGATATGGTGAAATGAGCTGTATCTCATGCTGTGTGTCTCCACTTGACCCAGAAAATGAAGAACAACGCCACAACATCCAGTACTTCGGTGCGCGTGTAAACGTATTGAAAGCCCTTCTTACTGGTTTGAACGGTGGTTACGACGATGTTCACAAAGACTACAAAGTATTTGATATCGAACCAATCCGTGACGAAGTTCTTGAATTTGAATCAGTTAAAGCTAACTTTGAAAAATCTCTTGACTGGTTGACTGACACTTACGTAGATGCTTTGAACATCATCCACTACATGACTGATAAGTACAACTACGAAGCTGTTCAAATGGCCTTCTTGCCAACTAAACAACGTGCCAACATGGGATTCGGTATCTGTGGATTTGCCAACACTGTTGACACATTGTCAGCTATCAAATACGCTACAGTTAAACCAATCCGTGACGAAAATGGCTACATCTACGATTACGAAACAATCGGTGAATACCCACGTTGGGGTGAAGATGACCCACGTTCAAACGAATTGGCAGAATGGTTGATCGAAGCTTACACAACTCGTCTACGTAGCCACAAACTTTACAAAGATGCAGAAGCTACAGTTTCACTTTTGACTATCACATCTAACGTTGCTTACTCTAAACAAACTGGTAACTCACCAGTCCACAAAGGTGTATACCTCAACGAAGATGGTTCTGTTAACTTGTCTAAACTTGAATTCTTCTCACCAGGTGCTAACCCATCTAATAAAGCTAAAGGTGGATGGTTGCAAAACTTGAACTCACTTTCTAGCCTTGACTTTAGTTATGCGGCTGATGGTATCTCATTGACTACACAAGTATCACCTCGCGCTCTTGGTAAGACTCGTGACGAACAAGTTGATAACTTGGTAACAATCCTTGATGGTTACTTTGAAAACGGTGGACAACACTGTAACTTGAACGTTATGGACTTGAAGGATGTTTATGACAAGATTATGAATGGCGAAGATGTCATCGTTCGTATCTCAGGATACTGTGTAAACACTAAATACCTCACACCAGAACAAAAAACTGAATTGACACAACGTGTCTTCCACGAAGTTCTTTCAATGGATGATGCCTTGGATGCATTGAGCTAATCAAGTTCTTGAATAATGAAATAAGGAACCCTCGGTCAGTCGACTGAGGGTTGTTTTTGGGCTCTTAAATTCCTTAAGTCAGGTATTGAAATGTCTGACCGGGATTCAAAGATACTTGTTGAGTTGCGGGAGGTATTTGATACTCAATGAAAATCAAAGAGCAAACTAGGAAGCTAGCCGCAGACTGTACTTGAGTACGGCAAGGCGAAGCTGACGTGGTTTGAATTTTATTTTCGAAGAGTATGAAAATAAAAATACCACACTTTGTAAGACACAAGGTGTGGTTGTATTTTATCTCTTAGACCAAGTTCTCTTCATAAAGAGAAGTAGGATTGGGTAAATCTCCAATCGACCTGCAATCATTGCAAAGGAGAGGAGAATTTTTGAGATAGGACTAAAGATTGCGAAGCTAGAAGTGGTTCCTAGAATAGGTCCGATATTATTGAAACAGCTAAAGACAGCACTGGTAACGACCAGAAAATCATTGCTATCTAGGCTGACAATAAAGATAAGCGCAAGCAAAATCATAGCATAGATGACAAAGTACTTGAGAATCTTATGCTGGGTATCCTTATCAATCACCGTTTTATTAACATGGAGGGTCAAAACACGGTGGGGAGATAGGATTGACAAAATTTGATTTTTGGCAATTTTTGAAAGGATAAGGCCTCGAATAACCTTGAGTCCACCTGCGGTTGAACCAGCAGAACCACCGATTCCCATGAGGAAAAGGAGGATAAATTGGGAGAAGAGGGGCCAGTTAGTAATATCTCCATAACCAAAACCAGTCGTTGTAATGATATTGGAAACCTGGAAGAAGGCCATTTCAAAGCTCTTGGAAAATCCTGGGTAGAGATAGAGGGTATTAAGGCTAATCAAGCTTGTAGAAAGCAGCACGATGACCAAGTAAGCACGAAGTTCCTCGTCACCAAAGAAGGCTTTGATGCGACGGAGCATGAGGTAGTAGTAGAGATTGAAATTTACCCCAAAAACCAGAACTCCGATACTAACCAGATAGGTAATCAGTGAGCTGCCATAGTGGGCAATCCCGTCGTTATAGACGGTAAAGCCTCCTGTACCTGCTGTCCCCATAGCAATGACAAAACTATCAAATAGGGGTATGCCAGCCAGATAATAGATGATGACAAAGAGGGAGAAGAGAGCTAGATAAAGGAGATAGAGAATCTGGGCAGTGTTTTTTAGTTTGGATACTACTTTGCCAAAAACAGGGCCAGGAACCTCAGCCTTCATCACTTCTAGGTGGCTATTCTTGGCATTGTCCATAATAGCAAGTGCAAAAACAAGCACTCCCATTCCTCCAATCAAGTGTGTAAAACTTCGCCAGAAGAGGAGGGAGCGACTGAGGACCGAAACGTCGTTCAGAATAGTTGCTCCAGTAGTTGTAAAGCCAGAACTGATTTCAAAAAAGGCATCGATAACGCTGGGAATTTGCCTAGCAAAAACAAAGGGGAGACCGCCAAAGAAAGACCAAAGGATCCAACAGAGGGCCACAATCAAGATTCCCTCCTTGGCATAAATCCGTTGATTTTTTGGCTTTTGTAAAATTCCTGAGCCACCTAGTAATACGAGAATCCCAATCGTTGTAAAGAGGGATGTAAAGACTTGGCTCGATTCATGGTAGTAGATGGCAATCGCAACAGGAACCAAGAGGAGAACAGCTTCAATCAAAAGTAACTTTGAAAGGAGGTAACGAATCATGCTTTTATTCATTTCTCACCTCGCGATCAAGTCATAAATCTTAGTGATGTTTGGCAACAAAGTTGTTACTAGGAGCTTGTCTCCAACTTCCAACATATCCTCCCCAGTTGGGAAAATGGTCTTGCCCTTTCGAATGATGGCTGCAATAAGAACCCCTTTTTTCAATTTCAGTTGAGAAAGAGGTTTGGCAGTCATTTTATTGGCTTCCTTGATATGGAATTGTAGGGTTTCGATTTGGCCATTTGCTAGATGGTGCATGGCTTGAAGGTCTGAATACTGGGCATTAACACGGCCACGAATAAAGTGCATGATTGTATCTACAGCGATGATTTTCGGAGTGATAATGCTTGAGAAATCAGGTGCATGAATAATTTCAAGGAGACTAGTTCTGTTAACCTTGCTAATATTTTTTTGCACCCCGACACTATCCAGGAACATAGAGGTAATCAGATTTTCCTCATCAACCCCTGTTAGAGTCGCAACGGCATCATAGTTTTGAGCACTTTCTTCCAGCAGGATATCTTTTGCGGTACCATCTCCTTGAACGATGTAGAGGTTTGGGAATTTCTCGCTAAAGAAGCTAGCGATTTCAGGATTGATTTCAATAACCTTGGTATCAATACGACTGTCTTTTAGGATACCTAGTAGATAATAGGCGATTCTACCAGCTCCAACAATAAGAAGGCTCTTCACGGCACGAGATTTAAAATAATTATGGAAGAGCATCATATCAACACGGTTACCAGTGACAAAGATTCTATCTTTATCCTGTATGGTCATGTCACCGCTTGGAATGATAATTTGATGATCCCTCTCTATAGCGCAGACAATAACATTGCCAAATTTTTTACGAAAATCAGAAATGGGCATTTGGCAAAGACCGCTGGAAGATTTAACAGTGAATTCCATGAGGCTAACGCGTCCACCAAAGAAACGTTCGACAGAGAGGGCGTTGGGGAAGTCAATGATATTCGCGATAGCGCGGGCAGCCAGGAGCTCAGGGTTAACGATAAGAGAAAAACCGAGAATATTCTTTTCCTTGAAATAAGAGTTAGAATATTCAGGGTTCCGCACCCGAACGATGGTCTCTTTAGCTCCCATTTTTTTGGCTAGAACGGCTGCAATCATGTTCACTTCATCGTATTCAGTCAGGGCAATAAAGATATCACAATCCTGGACACTGGCTTGCTCAAGGATGGTAAAATCGGCCCCGTTACCAAGGATACCCATGATATCAAAGCGATTAACAATATGATTGAGAACAGCTTCGTCTTGCTCAATCAGCAAAACATCATGCTTTTCTGCAACCAAGGAGCGACAGAGGGCAGAACCAACTTTTCCCCCTCCGACAAGGATAATTTTCATAATAAAACCTACTTTTTCATGATGTAACTATCATACCTTTTTTCAAGAAAAAATGCACCTACTAGCTAATAACAAGAGCTTTTAGTAGGAAATTTGCTATAAGGTAAAACTATACCCTAATCAATTGAAATAGCTATTAGCGACTTTCTCTGAAATATGGTATGATAAAGGATATACAAGGAGATAAAATGAATAATAATTTACTGGTATTACAATCAGACTTTGGTCTGGTTGATGGTGCGGTATCGGCTATGATTGGAGTGGCTTTAGAAGAATCTCCAACCTTAAAAATTCATCATTTGACGCACGATATCACGCCTTATAATATTTTTGAGGGGAGCTATCGTCTCTTTCAGACGGTAGATTACTGGCCTGAGGGAACGACATTTGTATCGGTGGTCGATCCAGGTGTCGGCTCGAAACGTAAGAGTGTAGTTGCCAAGACTGTAAAAAATCAATACATTGTCACGCCAGACAATGGAACGCTTTCTTTTATCAAGAAACACGTTGGTATTGTAGCCATTCGTGAAATTTCTGAAGTGGCCAATAGACGTCAAAACACAGAGCATTCTTATACCTTCCACGGTCGTGATGTCTATGCCTATACTGGTGCTAAACTAGCCAGTGGTCACATTAGTTTTGAGGAAGTGGGGCCAGAGCTCAGTGTGGATCAGATTGTGGAGCTTCCAGTCGTAGAGACCATCATAGAAGATTATCTAGTGAAGGGAGCTATTGATATTCTGGATGTGCGTTTTGGTTCGCTTTGGACCTCTATCACGCGAGAAGAATTTTACAAGCTGGAACCAGCATTCGGTGACCGTTTTGAGGTGACTATCTATCATGCAGATATGCTGGTCTATCAAAATCAGGTTGTTTATGGCAAATCATTTGTGGATGTGAGAATTGGGCAACCCATCCTTTACATCAACTCTCTCTATCGTTTAGGTCTGGCTATCAACCAAGGTTCCTTTGCCAAGGCCTATAATGTGGGTGTCGGTTCATCTTGGACCATTGAAATAAAGAAAATAGAATCATAAAATAGGAGAATATAGATGAAAAATCAATCAATTAAACAAGTTGTTGCTGTCGGAATTGGCGCTGCCCTCTTTGTCGTCATCGGGATGATCAACATTCCGACCCCTGTTCCAAATACAAGCATCCAGCTTCAGTATGCGGTACAAGCGCTACTTTCTATTATTTTTGGACCGATTATCGGTTTGCTTGTCGGGTTGATTGGTCATGCAATCAAGGACTCTATTGCTGGATATGGTCTGTGGTGGACTTGGATTATCGCTAGTGGGCTCTTTGGTCTAGTCGTCGGACTCTTTAGAAAATACATTCGAGTAACACAGGGTGTTTTTGAGTTGAAGGATATTGTCTTCTTTAACCTCATTCAGATTGTTGCAAATGCTCTTGTTTGGGGTGTCTTGGCACCACTTGGAGATGTTGTGATTTATCAAGAAGCAGCAGAAAAAGTATTTGCCCAAGGGATTGTTGCGGGAATTGCTAATGCTGTAACTGTAGCTATCGCAGGTACCCTTCTCTTGCTAGCTTATTCACGTACGCAGACTCGTTCAGGAAGTTTGAAAAAGGATTAATATAAGGGAAAAGGCTGGGAAACCAGTCTTTTTGCTGTTTATAGGCTAGTCGGGTAAGCAATTTAGGCTAGGAATCTTGTTGGCGCTAAGATTTTAAGAGAAGAGTCTGCAAGAAGGGCTTGATTTATGATAAAATAGAAGTCTAATACTCTGCGAAAATCTAATTCAAACCGCGGCAGCTCTATCTGCAACCTCAAAACAGTGTTTTGAGCAACCTACGGCTAGCTTCCTGGTTTGCTCTTTGATTTTCATTGAGTAGAAGAAGCGAATGAAGAGAGTAAGATGAAAGAAGCTATAATTGAGTGGAAGGATTTCTCTTTCCAGTATGAAACGCAACAAGAATCGACCTTGCAAGGAGTGGACTTGACTATTTATAAGGGAGAGAAAGTCTTAATTGTTGGCCCATCTGGATCAGGCAAGTCTACCTTGGGTCAGTGTTTGAATGGAATTATTCCCAATATTTACAAGGGTCAGATGTCTGGAGAATTTTTGATTAAGGGGCAAGCGGCCTTTGATATGAGTATCTATGATAAGTCTCATCTGGTTAGCACGGTTTTGCAGGATACAGATGGGCAGTTTATCGGTCTGTCTGTGGCAGAAGATTTGGCTTTTGCTCTGGAAAATGATGTAATAGCTCTAGATGATATGAAAAGTCGTGTTCATAAATGGGCTGAAAAGCTGGCCCTTCTTTCTTTACTGTCTCAGCGTCCTCAGGATTTGTCTGGTGGACAAAAGCAGCGAGTTAGTCTAGCTGGTGTCTTGATTGATGAGAGTCCGATTCTTTTGTTTGATGAGCCACTCGCCAATCTAGATCCCAAGTCAGGTCAGGATATTATCGAATTGATTGATCAGATTCATAAGGAGGAGGGGACGACGACTCTTATTATCGAGCACCGTTTAGAGGATGTTCTGCATCGCCCTGTGGATCGGATTGTCCTGATAAACGATGGTCGTATCCTCTTTAATGGGAGTCCTGACCAGTTACTGGCGACTGATTTATTGACACAAAATGGAATTCGAGAACCCCTTTATCTAACCACTCTACGTCAATTGGGTGTGGATTTAGCCAAGGAAGAACAATTAGCGAATCTGGCTAACATGTCTATCTCAAAAGGCCAGGTTCAGTTGCGGACGAAACTGGTAAAAGAAACCCCAGAATTGCAGTCACTCTTTAAATTAGAGGATGTATCTTTTTCTTATGATGATAGACCGATTTTAAAGTCCCTACATTTGGATATTAAAAAGGGTGACAAGATTGCCATTGTTGGGAAAAACGGAGCAGGGAAGTCAACTCTAGCCAAGGCCTTAAGTAGCTTTATTCAGACGGAAGGTCGCTATCTTTGGGAAGGACAGGATATCAAAGGAGATTCTGTTGCAGAGCGGGCGGAACGAGTAGGCTATGTGCTGCAAAATCCTAATCAAATGATTTCAACCAATATGATTTTTGATGAGGTGGCTCTGGGACTTCGTTTGCGAGGTGTGGAAGAGCAGGAAATTGAAACGAGAGTCTATGAAACTTTGAAAATCTGTGGTCTCTATGAATTCCGTAATTGGCCTATTTCTGCCCTGTCATTTGGTCAGAAAAAACGTGTGACTATTGCATCGATTTTGGTCTTAGGGGCTGAAATTATCCTCTTAGATGAACCGACTGCAGGTCAAGACCAGAAGAACTATACTGAGATTATGGAGTTTCTTGAAGAACTGCATCAAAAAGGTCATACCATTGTCATGATTACCCATGATATGCAATTGATGCTGGATTATTCGGATAGGGCTCTTGTCATGGTGGATGGGGAATTGATTGCCGATACTGATCCAGCTAGTCTTTTGAGCAGTCCTGAGCTGTTAGTAAAAGCCAATCTAAAAGAAACTTCTATCTTCAACTTGGCTAAGAAACTCGACGTGGATCCACTTGCTTTAACGGCATTTTACAAAGAAAGGAGAGAAGGATGCAAGCAAAATTATTTGGTTACCAGCATAGAGATACTGTGATTCATCGCTTGTCAGGAGCTGGTAAACTCCTCTTTTTCATCCTTGTATCATTGGCGGCCATGATTAGCTATGATACCAGACTGCTTGTTCTGATTGCCATCTTTTCGGTTTTTCTCCTCTATTTGTCAGAAATCCGCTTTAAAGATGTTTCCTTTGTAGCCGTTTTTGCGACGGTATTTGCCGTTTTAAACGTCTTGATGGTCTATCTCTTTTCTCCCGAGTATGGGGTTGGACTTTACGGAGAGAGAAGTGTGATTTGGCAGGGAATCGGTGCCTACACTCTGACCAGTCAAGAGCTCTTTTATCTGCTAAATTTGGCTATTAAGTACCTTTGCACCATTCCTCTGGCTATTATCTTTTTGATGACAACCCACCCTAGTCAGTTTGCTTCCAGCTTAAATCAAATTGGTGTGCCTTACAAGATTGCCTATTCAGTCAGCCTGACTTTGCGCTATATTCCAGATTTGCAGGAAGAATTCTTTACTATCAAGATGTCTCAGGAGGCGCGTGGGATGGAATTATCCAAGAAAGCTTCTCTTATGCAACGAATCAAAGGCAATCTGCGCATTATCACTCCCTTGATTTTTAGCTCGCTAGAACGCATTGATACCATCGCGACCGCCATGGAGCTTCGTCGCTTTGGGAAAGAGAAAAAACGCACTTGGTATAGTTATCAGGCCTTGAAAAAAGGAGACTATCTTACCTTGTTCTTGGCAGCCTTGTTTTTAGTAGCTAGTTTACTACTTATCTTGCAGAATCAGGGACGATTTTACAACCCTTGGAAATAGCTTGAAAAAATCAAAAAAATCAAGTCGTTTCTATTGACAATGATTCTGAAAGTGTTATACTAAGAAAGTAGTTTCGCTGATTTACTTCAAACCTGTTGTGAGGTAAGTTAACGATGCCTTAACCACGCTGTTTGCTGAGCTTGACTCCGGGCAGTGTGGCTATTTTTTTGCAATGGTGAAAGGAAGCAAGTCATGACAAATCACATTGTATTATTTGAACCTCAAATTCCACAAAATACAGGCAATATCGCGCGTACTTGCGCTGCGACCAATTCTCCCCTCCATATCATCAAGCCAATGGGCTTTCCTATTGATGACCGCAAGATGAAGCGAGCTGGGTTGGATTATTGGGATAAACTAGAGATTTATTTTTACGAGAGTTTGGAGGATTTCATGTCTCAGATGAAGGGCAAACTCTATCTGATTTCGAAATTCGCGGAAAAAGTCTATTCTGAGGTGGATTTATCGACTGATGAAGACCATTATTTTCTCTTTGGACGTGAAGACAAGGGTTTGCCTGAGGACTTTATGCGCGAACATCCTGAGAAAGCTCTCCGTATTCCTATGAATGATGAACATGTCCGCAGTCTCAATGTGTCTAATACCGTCTGCATGATTGTCTACGAAGCCCTCCGCCAGCAGAACTTTGCAGGTCTTGAGCTCATTCATACCTATGAAGTGGATAAATTGAAATAAAAAATGAAAATGAAAATGAACAAAATGCTTGCGCTTGCAAGCGTTTTTTGTTATGATAAAAGAGTCTTCAGGGCAGGGTGTGATTCCCGACCGGCGGTGACTTTAACTAGGAAATGATCTTTTCCTTCTCTTTAAAGAAGTCCGCGAGCGCAAGCTGATGTGGTGAGATTCCACAACCGACAGTATAGTCTGGATGGGAGAAGACGAAAGAATAGCTTTGTCTGTTCTGATAGATTTATAGCTAAATTGTAACCGTTTGCTCAATAGAGTGCGAGGGAACTTTTGGGGTATAAAAAGTGAGAATAGATAGGGGAATCCTTTCTAACTTCTTCTGATTTTATAGAAAATTGGAGGAACCTGTTATGACAAACACACGTCGACTTTCGACCATTGCAATTTTATCAGCCATCTCATTTGTGCTGATGTACTTTGACTTTCCGCTTTTACCAGCGGCGTCCTTCCTCAAGATCGAATTTAGTATCTTGCCAGTCCTTGTGGGTCTGGTGGTCATGGATTTGCCTGCTGCTCTAGGAATTCTCTTGCTTCGCTCACTCTTGAAATTGCTTCTTAATAGTCAAGGAGTGAATACTTACATTGGTTTGCCGATGAATATCGTAGCTTTGGGAGTTTTTGTCATCGTATTTGCCTTGATTTGGAAAAAGGAACGGACAACCCTTCGTTTTCTACTAGGTTCTCTAGCTGGGACTATTGGTTTAACCGTGGCTATGTTGGTTCTCAACTATGTTTATGCTGTTCCTTTGTACGCTAAGTTTGCTAACTTTGATATTGGAAAAATTTTGGGGCTTTCCAACTACCTAATGACCATGGTATTGCCTTTTAACTTGATTGAGGGTATCATCTTTGCCGTTTCATT
Source organism: Streptococcus sp. CL6.35 (assembly GCF_049737915.1). GTDB lineage: Bacteria > Bacillota > Bacilli > Lactobacillales > Streptococcaceae > Streptococcus. The sequence continues at coordinate 324,451 of NZ_JBKOTU010000002.1, forward strand.
CTGGTTGTTGTATGTTCTCTTGAAACCAACCTTAAAACATTATGAAAGATAAACAAACATTTTTAATGAAGGGCAGTTTTGCCCTTTTACTTTTCGTTATTCTTGGCTATATGGTCAAATTTTACCCTGAAACGCTGGTCGGCTTTGATCAACCGATTCAGACGGCTATTCGAGGAGATTTGCCAGATTACTTGACTATTCTTTTTCGAGCCATCACACGCTTGATTGATATCCCAGTGATTATCACTTGGGTTGTCATTACAGCTTTTGTCTTTTATCGTAAGCGGTGGAAGATAGAAAGTTTCTTCATGTTGGGAAATCTGGCTTTGGCAGGACTTTTAATCGTGACCTTTAAAAATATCTACCAGCGCCCGCGACCAGCTATTTTACACTTGGTTGAGGAGAAGGGATTTTCTTTCCCAAGTGGCCATTCTCTGGCTGTGACGCTGATGGTAGGGACTTTGATTGTCATTCTCAGTCAACGGATGAGAAATCCAGTCTGGAGAAAAATCGTACAAATCGTCCTTGGCCTTTACTTAGTCAGTGTGTTGGTATCAAGGGTCTATCTGGGAGTTCACTATCCATCAGACGTCTTTGCCAGTCTCTGTGTGGGTTTGGGAGTCCTGTTTATAGAGTTTCCCTTCTATGACAAGCTCCGCTTCCAATGGCGATTTAAAGGCAAGCAGAAGTGAGTATCAAATTCCATTGAGGAGAAAGAAATGAAAGTCAATATAAAAGATCTCCATCCGACTCAACTATACTTATCAGAAAAGAAACTAGCAGGCATCCAGATGCTTTATCAGTCGGCAGAAATGATCAATGTTGACCCAATCAGTATTCTTGCGTTCGGAGATTGCTTGTTGATTACAGATGGGCATCACAGGACTTATCAGGCTTTATTGGCAGGTCAAGATACGATTTCTGCTGAGTTTGATAGAGACGGCGGTAATGAACTATATCATCTCTATGCGCAAGTCTGCGAAGAAAGAAAAATTTATTCTGTTCTGGATTTAAAAAATCATATCTTACCTCAAGATGAGTATAAAGCAAAATGGTATAACTGGTGTGAGGGTTTTAATCAAGCAGCAACTCTCTTATTGAAAAGGAAAGCAGATGAAACAGACCCTACAAATAGATGATGCACTGCGTCTTGTTCCTTATTATCAGGTCAATCATTGTGAGGAAGCTTTTGCTTGGTATCAGGATGTGAACTTGGTTTACCTCGTAGATGGTGTGAAGAGACCGTACAGTCCAGCGACCTTGGAAGCTATGTATTCCTATTTGGATCAGCATGGTGAGCTTTTTTGGATTGAAGTTAAGGAGAAGGGGGAATGGTTTCCAATTGGGGATGTTACACTATCTCAGGATAATCTTCCCATTGTGATTGGGAATCCCGCTTATCAACATCTAGGGCTTGGGAAAAAGGTTCTAAGTACTTTGATTGAATTGGCTCGAGTAAAAGGATGGAAAGAATTGAAAGTCAAGGAAATCTATACCTACAATCATGCTTCTAGGAGGTGTTTCAAGTCGCTTGGATTTGTGGAAGATGGAGCAACAGAAAAAGGAACGAGTTTTATATTGAAATTAGTCTAATCTAACTTGTTTTTTAACTAAAAATCTGATAAACTAAGTAGTAATTGAATAGAAATCTGCAAGACTAGTAACTCAAGGGAAGTATATCAGGGAGGAGAGCCGTGACTGCAAGCTCTCTATATGAAAGCTGGGTGAATTCACTTGCGCATGGATTTAGAAATGAAGGTCTGACTTGTCAGATGAAAACGGATGGTACCGCGTGTCAACGCTCCGAGTGGAGTTTTTGGCATGTGGTTTTCTTTTTATCTGCGAGAGACTGATGGAGGAATTATGTCAACTATTGAAGAACAATTAAAAGCGCTTCGCGAAGAAACGCTGGCTAGCTTGAAGCAGATTACTGCTGAAAATGAAAAAGAGATGCAAGATTTGCGTGTCTCAGTCCTTGGTAAAAAGGGTTCGCTTACTGAAATTCTCAAAGGGATGAAAGATGTCTCTGCTGAGATGCGTCCAATCATTGGGAAACACGTAAATGAAGCTCGTGATGTCTTGACAGCAGCTTTTGAAGAAACTGCTAAGCTCTTGGAAGAAAAGAAAGTTGCAGCTCAATTAGCAAGTGAGAGTATCGATGTGACACTTCCAGGTCGTCCAGTTGCGACTGGTCACCGTCACGTTTTGACACAAACCAGTGAAGAAATCGAAGATATCTTTATCGGTATGGGTTACCAAGTCGTGGATGGTTTTGAAGTGGAGCAAGACTACTATAATTTTGAACGTATGAACCTTCCAAAAGACCACCCAGCTCGTGATATGCAGGACACTTTCTATATCACAGAAGAAATCTTGCTCCGTACCCACACGTCTCCAGTGCAGGCGCGTGCTATGGATGCCCATGATTTCTCTAAAGGTCCTTTGAAAATGATCTCACCAGGGCGTGTGTTCCGTCGTGACACAGACGATGCGACCCACAGTCACCAGTTCCACCAAATCGAAGGCTTGGTTGTTGGGAAAAATATCTCTATGGCAGACCTTCAAGGAACCCTTCAGTTGATTGTGCAAAAAATGTTTGGTGAAGAGCGTCAGATTCGTCTGCGCCCATCTTACTTCCCATTCACAGAGCCATCTGTTGAGGTGGATGTTTCTTGCTTCAAGTGTGGTGGAGAAGGCTGTAACGTATGTAAGAAAACAGGTTGGATCGAAATTATGGGTGCCGGTATGGTTCACCCACGTGTCCTTGAAATGAGTGGTATCGATGCGACTGTTTACTCTGGATTTGCCTTTGGTCTTGGTCAAGAGCGTGTAGCTATGCTCCGTTACGGAATCAACGATATCCGTGGATTCTACCAAGGAGATGTCCGCTTCTCAGAACAGTTTAAATAATGATTAGAAAAGTAGAAAAGGCAGATGTTGAGGTGTTGGCTAAAATTGCCAAACAAACCTTTCGTGAAACATTTGCTCATGATAATACAGAAGAGCAGTTACAGGAATACTTTGAAGAGGCTTATAGTCTGAGAGTTTTGTCAACTGAGTTGGAAAATCCAGAATCCGAAACCTATTTCATTATGCATGAAGAGGAGATAGCTGGTTTTCTCAAAGTCAACTGGGGAAGTGCTCAAACTGAGAGAGAATTAGAAGATGCTTTTGAAATTCAACGCCTCTATGTGCTACAAAAATTCCAAGGATTTGGATTCGGTAAGCAACTGTTTGAATTCGCTCTTGAACTTGCTACAAAAAATAGTTTTTCTTGGGCTTGGTTAGGTGTTTGGGAGCATAATACAAAAGCTCAAGCATTTTATAATCGATATGGTTTTGAAAAATTTAGCCAACATCATTTTATGGTTGGTCAAAAAGTAGATACAGATTGGTTACTGAAAAAGAAATTAAGGTAAGAAGATGATTCTTCTATTGAAATGATAGGAAAGGAAAATAACTAGAGTGACAACTGTCATTCTGGAAAACTAAATTATGCTTGTATCTTATAAATGGTTAAAAGAATTGGTGGACATTGCTGTGCCATCACAAGAGTTGGCTGAAAAAATGTCAACCACAGGGATCGAGGTCGAAGGTGTGGAATCACCTGCTGCTGGTCTCTCAAAAATTGTCGTCGGTGAGGTCTTGTCTTGCGAAGATGTGCCAGAAACTCACCTCCATGTTTGTCAGGTTAACGTTGGCGAAGAAGAAGCCCGTCAAATCGTCTGTGGTGCACCGAATGTGCGTGCTGGTATCAAGGTTATGGTGGCTCTTCCAGGAGCTCGCATCGCTGACAATTACAAGATCAAAAAAGGGAAAATCCGCGGTCTTGAGTCACTTGGAATGATCTGTTCACTTGGTGAATTGGGAATTTCTGACTCAGTTGTGCCAAAGGAATTCGCAGATGGCATCCAAATCTTGCCAGAAAATGCCGTTCCAGGTGAGGAAGTCTTCTCATATCTAGACTTGGATGATGAAATCATCGAACTTTCTATCACACCCAACCGTGCAGATGCCCTTTCTATGCGTGGGGTAGCTCACGAAGTAGCAGCTATCTACGATAAGGCAGTCAACTTTAAAGAATTTACTCTTTCAGAAACTGACCAAGCTGCAGCAGATGCTCTTTCTGTGGGCATTGAGACAGACAAGGCGCCTTACTATGCCGCTCGTATCTTGGACAATGTGACTATCGCACCAAGTCCACAATGGTTGCAAAACCTTCTCATGAACGAAGGAATCCGTCCAATCAACAACGTAGTGGACGTGACCAACTACATCCTGCTCTACTTTGGTCAACCAATGCATGCTTTTGACTTGGATACCTTTGAAGGGACTGACATCCGTGTGCGTGAAGCGCGTGCTGGTGAAAAATTGGTGACTTTAGATGGTGAAGAACGTGACTTGGACATGAATGACTTAGTTATCACTGTCGCAGACAAGCCAGTAGCCCTTGCAGGTGTCATGGGCGGTCAAGCAACAGAAATCTCTGAGAAATCTAGTCGTGTCGTCCTTGAAGCTGCAGTCTTCAACGGAAAATCAATCCGCAAGACTAGCGGACGTCTCAATCTTCGTTCTGAGTCATCTTCTCGCTTTGAAAAAGGTATCAATGTGGCAACTGTTAACGAAGCCCTTGATGCTGCGGCTAGCATGATTGCAGAACTTGCAGGTGCGACGGTGCGTAAAGGTATCGTTTCAGCGGGTGAGCTTGATACCTCTGATGTGGAAGTTTCTTCAACTCTTGCTGATGTTAACCGTGTCCTCGGAACTGATCTTTCTTATGCTGATGTAGAAGACGTCTTCCGTCGTCTGGGCTTTGGTCTTTCTGGAAATGCAGACAGTTTTACAGTCAGCGTCCCACGTCGTCGTTGGGATATCACAATCGAGGCAGACCTCTTTGAAGAAATCGCTCGTATCTATGGTTATGACCGCTTGCCAACCAGCCTTCCAAAAGACGATGGGACAGCTGGTGAATTGACTGCGACACAAAAACTCCGCCGTCAGGTTCGTACTATTGCTGAAGGAGCAGGTTTGACAGAAATCATCACCTATGCTCTAACAACTCCTGAAAAAGCAGTTGAGTTTACGGCTCAACCAAGTAACCTTACTGAACTCATGTGGCCAATGACTGTGGATCGTTCTGTCCTCCGTCAAAATATGATCTCAGGTATCCTTGATACCGTTGCCTACAACGTGGCTCGTAAGAATAAAAACTTGGCCCTTTACGAGATTGGAAAAGTCTTTGAACAAACAGGTAATCCAAAAGAAGAACTTCCAAATGAAATCAACAGTTTTGCCTTTGCCTTGACAGGCTTGGTTGCAGAAAAAGATTTCCAAACAGCAGCAGTTCCAGTTGATTTCTTCTATGCTAAAGGAATCCTAGAAGCATTATTTACTCGCTTGGGAATAGAAGTGAGCTATACAGCTACAGCTGAAATTGCAAGCCTTCATCCAGGTCGTACAGCAGTCATTTCACTCGGTGACCAAGTTCTTGGTTTCCTCGGTCAAGTGCATCCAGTAACTGCTAAGGCCTACGATATTCCAGAAACTTATGTGGCTGAGCTCAACCTTTCAGCCATCGAAGCTGCGCTTCAACCTGCTGTTCCATTTGTGGAAATCACGAAATTCCCAGCAGTCAGCCGTGACGTTGCCCTTCTCCTCAAGGCAGAAGTGACTCACCAAGAAGTTGTGGAAGCTATCCAAGCTGCTGGTGTGAAACGTTTGACAGATATCAAACTCTTTGACGTCTTCTCAGGCGAAAAATTGGGACTTGGTATGAAGTCAATGGCTTATAGCTTGACTTTCCAAAATCCAGAAGATAGCTTAACGGACGAAGAAGTCGCACGCTATATGGAAAAAATCCAAGCATCGCTCGAAGAAAAAGTCAATGCAGAAGTGCGTTAAAGTATCAATCCATCCTTTGGGGTGGATTTTTGCTTTTCAAATAACAATTCAGGATCAAAAATAGACAGTTGAGGAACAGAGAAGATAAATTGGAGTTTACCAGTGTATAATGTACTCATAGCTCAAAGTACCCTAAGATTTTTTACTAAAATGAGGATGATAAAAATGGACAGAAATCATTGTAAAGGCTATCAAAAAGGAGTATAATGAGTGCAAGACATTTCGGAGGTGAAAGATGCTAGAAGTAAGAAGTCTAGAGAAAAGTTTTGGACCCAAGCAAGTTTTGTTTGGTATTGACTTTCAAGCGCGACCAGGTCGTATTTTGGGACTAGTTGGAAAAAATGGTGCTGGGAAGACAACGATTTTCCACAGTATTTTGAAGTTTTTAGAATATCAAGGAGAAATCAGTCTGGATGGTCAGGATATTCGTCAGGAAACCTACGCTCGGATTGGCTATCTGCCTGAAGAACGCAGTCTCATGCCTAAATTGACAGTCCTTGAACAAGTTCGTTACTTGGCGACTCTAAAAGGTATGGATGCCAAGGAAGTTAAGGAAAAACTTCCTCAATGGATGAAGAGGTTGGAAGTGAAAGGGAAGCTGACAGATAAAATCAAGAGTCTGTCAAAAGGAAATCAGCAGAAGATTCAGCTCATCATTACTCTGATTCATGAGCCAGACTTGATTATCTTGGATGAGCCTTTCAGTGGATTGGACCCAGTCAATACAGAATTGCTCAAACAAGTCATTTTTCAAGAAAAAGAACGTGGGGCAACCATTATCTTTTCTGACCATGTCATGACCAATGTTGAGGAACTTTGTGACGATATTCTGATGATTCGAGATGGCCGTGTGGTCTTGCATGGGCCGGTTCAGGATGTCCGCAATCAATACGGGAAAACGCGTCTCTTTGTTTCAAGTGAACGAAGCAAGGAAGAATTGGAAAATCTTCCTCATGTCAAACAGGTGAACTTGACTAAACAAGGCAGTTGGAAATTGATCTTGGAGGATGAGAGCGCTGGAAGGGAACTCTTCCCAATCTTGACTCAAGGGCAATATATCGCAACCTTTGACCAGCAAGCGCCAACAATCGATGAAATCTTTAAACTAGAATCAGGGGTGGAAGTATGAGAAATATGTGGGTTGTAATGAAGGAAACCTATCTTCGACATGTTAAGTCATGGAGTTTCTTCTTTATGGTGATTTCGCCGTTCCTCTTTTTAGCCTTATCTGTAGGAATTGGCTACCTCCAAGGGTCTTCTATGGCCAAGAATAGCAAGATAGCAGTAGTAACAACAGTGCCATCTGTGGAAGAAGGGCTCAAGGGTACTAATGGTATCAACTTTGATTATAAGGATGAAGCCAGTGCCCAAACTGCTATCAAGGATGAGAAAATCAAGGGTTACCTAACCGTCGACCAAGAGGACAGCGTCATCAAGGCCGTCTATCATGGTGAAACCTCTCTTGAAAGTGGCATCAAACTAGCTGTAACCAATAGACTAAATGAACTGCAATACCAACTCAATCGTTCGGCAGCTAATTTGTCTCAAGAACAGGAAAAACGCCTGAGTCAAACCGTTGATTTTACTGAGAAGATTGATGAATCTAAGGAAAACAAAAAAATTGTTCAAACCTTTGCGGCCGCAGGGCTTGGTTTCTTCCTTTATATGATTTTGATTACCTATGCTAGTGTCACTGCTCAGGAAGTGGCTAGCGAGAAAGGAACCAAAATTATGGAGGTGGTCTTCTCTAGTATCCGAGCTAGTCATTATTTCTACGCTCGCATGCTGGCTCTGCTTCTTGTGATTTTGACCCATATTGGCATTTACGTCGTGGGTGGACTTGCTGCCATTCTTCTCTTTAAAGACCTACCAATCTTGGCACAATCTGGTATTTTAAACCATATAGGAGAGGCTTTCTCGCTCAACACCTTATTGTTTGTCTTGGTTAGCCTCTTTATGTACGTTGTTTTAGCAGCCTTCCTAGGTTCTATGGTTTCTCGTCCTGAGGACTCAGGAAAAGCCTTGTCGCCTTTGATGATTTTGATTATAGGTGGTTTTTTTGGAGTGACAGCTCTAGGTGCAGCTGGTGACAATCTCATCTTGAAGATTGGTTCATATATTCCCTTTATTTCGACTTTCTTCATGCCGTTTAGAGCTATTAATGGCTATGCAAATGGGTTAGAAGCTTGGATTTCGCTTGCGATTACGATTGCTTTTGCAGTAACTGCAACAGTCTTTATCGGACGTATGTATGCTAGTCTCGTTTTGCAGACAGATGATTTAGGTCCTTGGAAAACCTTTAAACGTGCCTTATCTTATAAATAGAAGAGCCTCGCGAAAGCGAGGTTTTTTAGAGACAAAAAGAGTGGAATTTAGAAAAATATTTTTCATATCTATTGACTTTTAGGGGTGAAATTTGGTATGATAGTAGGCGGTATTGTTTACCCCATTTGAAAGGCCCCGGAACCTTCCAAATACTTTTCGATGGGAAGGAACACCCATCACCGTAAACAAAAATCGAACTATATATAGGAGAAATCATGAACAAAACAACATTTATGGCTAAACCAGGCCAAGTTGAACGTAAATGGTACGTAGTTGACGCAACTGATGTACCACTTGGACGTCTTTCTGCAGTAGTTGCTAGCGTACTTCGCGGAAAAAACAAACCAACATTTACACCACACACTGATACAGGTGACTTTGTAATTGTTATCAATGCTGAAAAAGTTAAATTGACTGGTAAAAAAGCAACTGATAAAATCTACTACACTCACTCAAACCACCCAGGTGGATTGAAACAAATCTCTGCAGGTGAACTTCGTTCTAAAAATGCAGTACGTTTGATCGAGAAATCAGTTAAAGGTATGCTTCCACACAATACTCTTGGACGCGCTCAAGGTATGAAGTTGAAAGTATTTGTTGGAGCTGAGCACACTCACGCTGCACAACAACCAGAAGTTCTTGATATTTCAGGACTTATCTAAGGAAAGGAACAATAAAGTATGTCACAAGCACAATATGCAGGTACTGGACGTCGTAAAAACGCTGTTGCACGCGTTCGCCTTGTTCCAGGAACTGGTAAAATCACTGTTAACAAAAAAGATGTTGAAGAGTACATCCCACACGCTGACCTTCGTCTTGTAATCAACCAACCATTCGCAGTTACTTCAACTGCAGGTTCATACGACGTTTTCGTTAACGTTGTAGGTGGTGGATACGCTGGTCAATCAGGAGCTATCCGTCACGGTATCGCTCGTGCCCTTCTTCAAGTAGACCCAGACTTCCGTGATTCATTGAAACGCGCAGGACTTCTTACACGTGACTCACGTAAAGTTGAACGTAAGAAACCAGGTCTTAAGAAAGCTCGTAAAGCATCACAATTTAGTAAACGTTAATTCGAAAGAATTACTATACTTACAAAGAGCACCTTTCGGGGTGTTCTTTTTTGTACTTTCTTGATAAATTGGTGCAATTGACACAGTTGTGGTGACTTTAGTCGCTTACAAATGTGGCTGCAACCTGACGAGGTCAGTTGCCTCAAAACGTTAATCAATACGATTATATCAATATTTCAAAGAGTCTGGGACAAAAGTCTAACCTTAAATATAAAAAGCGAACAAAACGAGGTATCTGACACTCAGAATTTTGTCTTGTTCGCTTTTTTTGTCTAATCTATCGATTTTTAAAACTTATAATAAAGAATTCCTGAAATAAAAATCTTTTTGTCCCAAACTCTTTTTTGTCGATTTTTAAGCTCGAATAGCTTTGTGATAACCTTCTGATAACCTCTGAAAGTTTAGTTCCTTTAACAGAAGAGTTGGAACAAGTCGGAAAGAATATCAATTCTATAGCCCGTCTTGCAACTGTAGTTGGGAGAATAAGCTATGAAAACAAAATGGATATGTCTATTTTGATGCAAAAAATAGTTGATGTGATGGAGGAAAAAGATGTTTATTTTCAAAAGTAATATGGATAAGGATTTTGATCAGATATGTGAATACATATTGAAATTAAAGCGAGCAGAATTATTTCTTCATGGAATTAAACAACAAGATAAAACGAAGGCTCGTTTGTATCATGCGATGCTGGAATACTATGATGCTGGAATACTACGATGCTACTCATAAAAAAGAAAGACATATGAGGATTTTAAAATAAGGAAACGCGGTTAAATTGAACTGCACCCTAAAAGTTAGACAGAAAAAATCTAACTTTTGGGATGATTTGAATTTTGGGGAATCCCCAAACCCCGAGTTGTTAATTTGAATGCCATAACAACAAGCCAATAATTGATTTTAATAAATTGTACTCGTGGTGCTATTTATTTTCAAAATACAATAAAAAGCTTAAAAGGACTACACTGTAAGTGTCGAAACAAACAGGAGGTTAGCCCCAATGAGCGACTTACAATATACAGGTAAATCTCATCACTTGCAATGGACTTTGAAACAATTATCAAAATTTGTCTTCAGCTATATAGTGAATAATGTCCCGAATCTTACAAACATCGTAACAATATCAGCTTGTCTAAGGTTTCAGTTCAGTCTTTATTAGTTTTGCTTATTTTACAGACTGAACTAGGCATTAAATCATCTTCGTCATTTCTATCGGATATGCCAACTCTTTCCTTGTGGGTGTCTCCCTGAAAGAAGTCGATTTAATCGATGGTTAAGACAGTTGATTTGGTTAGTTCAAATCATTCGGCAAGCCATGAATACTCAACTTTCTCAAAATAGCATTGTCATCATCGATAGTTTTTCATTATCATTTTGTCAACCTGTTCGTAATCATTGAGCATGTATTTTCCATGAACTAGGCGACATTGGTTACAATTTCTCTAAGTACCTTTGGTTTTGAGGATTCAAAGTACATCTGTTGGTCACTCTATCAGGCTATATTCTGAATAACGTTGTGACACTTGTCTTAGCACATGACATTGATATTTTCATTGCGTATCTAGGATGTCCTAGTCAACGAGGTCTCAATGAACATTCTAATGGATTATTAAGACGAAATAGACTACTGAAACAAATGGATTTTACTAATATTTCTCAAAATTATTTATCAGCTAAGCTGATAAAAGAAATAGAATTCCTAGAAAGTCTTTGAATTATCAAATACCATGCCAAGTTTTTCTGAGTTACATGAAAAATCTAACTTAATTTGACAATCTAGGTTCTGAATATTTCATAAAGTATTAAATCGATAAATAGTATAGAATTTTTCAAGAATTATGCTAAGAGATATACGTAAAAAGGTGTTTCTTTGGAGGAGAGATTTGGGAGTGGGGGCCTAGTTTACATTTTATAAATTTAATGTATTCATAGTGGGTTTGAGTAATGTTAAGTTATACTTAAAAATATATTTAATTAATACTTTGTGACTCTGCTTCGGTATCAATACTAGATACTCTACAGAATTATAGTGGAATGAAGTAAAATATGAATAAACTGATTGGGAAATTCAAATAAATTTCTAGCAATATTTTAGAAGTTGCAGTTTACCACTCTAGATTCAATCCATTAAAATAAAATATGGAAGAAAAGGGTAGAGTAATTTTGAATAATTTGATATAACGAACTGTATTAATTAATGCTTTATTAAGGGGTTTCTATTATGTTATTTAATCGTAAAGGAATAAATCAAAAGAATTGGAGAATGGTAAAAAAAGGGAAGCATTTTCTTTTTGGCTGTACTCTTTTTTTAGCAACTGGTGCAATAGGATTGCAGCAAACACAAGTTGTCAGAGCAGATGAAGTGGCATCTTCAGTTGTTACATCAATGAACTCGGCAGAAGATGGAGATGATAGGGATAAAGGTAAAACACCTAAAGAGGAAGTAATTAAGCAGGAAGATAATGAGATTAATTTGGGAGTCACTTCTCCATTATCAAAAAAATCTGATGAGCTCGATAAAAAAGAGGATGTAGCTAAAACAGAGGTTAATAGACAATCTTTAATCGAATTAATAGAAAAAATTAAGAATATAGACTTAAGCAAAAAAACTATAGATTCAGTAGAGAAATTGAATCTTTCTTTGTCGCGCGCACAACAACTGATGGAAAGTCCGACAGTAAGTCAAGAAGAGGTAGATAAAGAAGAGAAAGCTCTTAAAGAATCTTTTGAAAAATTAGAGGATAAACCTGAAAAAGAAAAAGCCTCAGAGTCTAGAGAAAAAGCTGAGCCTCAAAAAGAAGAGAAATCAGATTTAAGCAAAGAAAAAATAACAAAAGTTACAGAAACTGTAAATGAAATTCACAGTTTAGCTAATCAAATAAATTATGAGTTCAGCGATGCTGAGAAAGAATTAGTTAAAACAGCTGAAAAACGTTCTGAGGATAGTAACAGGGAGGGCGAGGTAGAGTCGCTCCTTAAAGAAGTCACACGTCTTCGAAATAAAGTAGCCAATCGCATGACAAGAGCTCATTCTGGTAAACGTGATCCTAGAAATGGCCAACCTATTAATGGGAATGGTGAGAGTAGATTTAGGGCGGTATACTTTTTACCTACGCAAAATCAGCATGGAAGAGGAGAAGCTGGGTTAGTTAATGAAACTAGAACTGATTTGACGTATTATAATTCTGATGAGATATACTCATTTATGAGAGTGTTAGGTCAAAGAGGCCCAGGAGAACCTTTATATAAGTATGAATATGGAGAAAATAGAGGTAAGGAAGATAAATCACCATATTATTTAAAAACTGTAGGTGTTATTAGTGGTTTAGATAAGCTTAAAGGTATAACATTGAGAGTTGCTTATAAAAATCCTCGTACTGGAAAGGAAGACTTTCAGGATATCACATCTGGTGTATGGCCTGTTAATAATCCAGAAGTTAAAGCGGTTATAAGAGGTTGGCTTGGGCGTTATGATAAAACGGGAGAAGCTGTTGAACCGGGTGATTATAGAGTAACTATTGCGGCAGGAAGAAAGAACCCGGAAAATAGTATTACTTATACATTTCATGTAAAAGCTCAAAGTGAGCGTAATACGGTTAATGATTTGGCAACACCAACTTATGTAGATGATGTCCGCCATTTAACGGAAAAAGAAAAAACAGCTTTAATTAAAAAGTTTGAGGCTGCACACCCAGGAGTAGTCAATAGAGCAGTTCACATTGACTATGATCATGCTGAAGTTTCAGCTGATGGTGCAACAATGACGATTCACTTTAAAGATGGATTTGCACCTAAAACAATCCAAACAAATGCACAGAATGATGCTATAGCAAAACATCAAAGTATTACGGCATTATACGGTGACCCACACGATTTTTACAAAAATCCTAGAAATCTTGTGAAGTCAAAAATAGAAAATGAACTTCCATCTACTGTTGATGTGCAATGGAAAACACCATTTAATTTACAACAACCGGGAACACGAAATGCTGTTGTTACAGTAACTTATCAAAATGGAGCCGTTAAAGATGTATCGACACCATATACAGTGCTAGATTTTGTAGGAAAACAAGACAAACGTATTAATCAACATCAAAGTGGTGAACTTGGTGATGCTAGAAGTTATATCACTTTATCAAATGGAACAGCACCTGCGACCGATCTGACGATTCGTTGGAAAGGTGGATCTACTGTAGATACTTCAAGACCAACGGTTCATCATAAACAAATTGAAATTCTTCGTGGAAATACGACGATGAAAACAGTCGATATTCCTGTTGAGATTGTTGATAATATTAGACCGACAGTAGAAATTCCGTATGATAATCCTGGTAATCAAGAAATTTATGTATATTCACATGAAAATAATAATATTACTTTAAAAGCAAAAGATAATAATGGAAAGGTTTCTAAAGTTTACTTAGCATTTGCAGCAGATAATAGACAGGGACTAGGACAAGAAGATAATAGCTATTTAGGTGGAGGAAGCCCAGATGGCTTATATCTAACAGCAACTAAGATTAAATCTGAAACTACAGGTTCAGATGCACAACCAGCAACAATTACGGTGAGTGGGAATATTAATAATCAACCATTTGCCGGTGAAAAATCAATCACGCGTTATTTATACACCGAAGATCCCGCTGGAAATACGAACTATGAACATGTAGGTCATGCGAATGATAATGGAGCACCAGGACGTATTCGTTTTGTATGGAAACCACAAACTTTCAAATATACAGCAACTCCAAATTCTCAAACACAAACAGTTAGCTATAAAGATGAACCAAGCGCAGAAGCAAGTATCAATAAAACAGGGTTACCATCAGGGACAACCTATGCTTGGAAAACAAAACCAGATACATCAAGCCCTGGTAATAAATCAGGGGTAGTAGAAGTCACTTATCCTGATACTTCAAAAGATACTGTGAATGTAACTGTAAGTGTTCGTAAGTTGAGTGATGAATATGCTCCTACAGGAAATAAAATCGTTAGAAATCAAAATGTTCCGGTTACAAATAATGACTTAAAAGCAGCAGTTGCTATTAGTAATAACGGTAATAGTAAGGTGAAATCCGTTACTGCTGGAACGATTAGTACAGCAAATGCAGGAACTCAAACGATTAAAGCGACTGTTACTTATTTAGATAATACGACAGATCCAGTTGACATACCTTTAGAAGTAAAAGACATAACAGCTCCAACGATCACAACACCAAGTGATAGACAAAATTGGGATTTAATTGCATTGGATAGAACATTACCTTCTATAAAAGTTGCAGCTACTGATAATACAGGAGGAACTGGTGTTAAATCAACAACGGTAACGGGCTTACCAGATTTCTTAGTATATGACAATGCGACTAAGACAATTAAATTTAAAAATGGAGTTCAAGAAGTAACAAAATTACCTGTTGGACAAGATAGTAAAACTTATACTGCAACTATTCAAGTAACAGATAATGCAGACAATCCTAGTCAAAGATAATTTACGATTACCGTCAAATCAATGACAACGAAATATACTGCAACTCCTAATGTGCAAAAACAAACGGTGAGTTATGATGTAAAACCAGATGCAGGAACAAGTGTTAATAAAAATGGATTACCAGCAGGAACAACCTATACATGGGCAACAACTCCAAGTACAACAACAGGACCTGGAGATAAAGCAGGTAGCGTAACTGTAACATATCCTGATGACTCAAAAGATACCGTGAATGTAACTGTAAATGTTCGTGCACAAAAAGATGAATACAATCCAACCGCAATAGCGCAAGAAGTGGACAATGGTCACGTGCCAGATCCAGAAACAAGTGTAAACAAAACAGGCTTACCAGATGGAACAACAGTCACATGGAAGACAACGCCAGATGTAAGTACACCAGGAAGTCATCCAGGAGTAGCGTTAGTTCATTATCCAGATGGAACGGAAGATGAAGTCGAAGTACCAGTAAGGGTCAAAGAACAAAAAGAAACGTTTAACCCAACGGCAAAAGAACCGAACCAAACTGTACGTCATAACGAAGTACCAGATCCAGAGAAAAGTATTAATACAAATGACTTACCAAAAGGAACAAAATATAGCTGGTCAGAACAACCAGATACAAGTAAACCAGGAAGTAAGACAGGAAAAGTATTAATCACTTACCCAGATAAGAGTACGGAAGAAGTGACAGTAACAGTCGAAGTAACGCCACAAAAAGATGAATACAATCCAACCGCAATAGCGCAAGAAGTGGACAATGGTCACGTGCCAGATCCAGAAACAAGTGTAAACAAAACAGGCTTACCAGATGGAACAACAGTCACATGGAAGACAACGCCAGATGTAAGTACACCAGGAAGTCATCCAGGAGTAGCGTTAGTTCATTATCCAGATGGAACGGAAGATGAAGTCGAAGTACCAGTAAGGGTCAAAGAACAAAAAGAAACGTTTAACCCAACGGCAAAAGAACCGAACCAAACTGTACGTCATAACGAAGTACCAGATCCAGAGAAAAGTATTAATACAAATGACTTACCAAAAGGAACAAAATATAGCTGGTCAGAACAACCAGATACAAGTAAACCAGGAAGTAAGACAGGAAAAGTATTAATCACTTACCCAGATAAGAGTACGGAAGAAGTGACAGTAACAGTCGAAGTAACGCCACAAAAAGATGAATACAATCCAACCGCAATAGCGCAAGAAGTGGACAATGGTCACGTGCCAGATCCAGAAACAAGTGTAAACAAAACAGGCTTACCAGATGGAACAACAGTCACATGGAAGACAACGCCAGATGTAAGTACACCAGGAAGTCATCCAGGAGTAGCGTTAGTTCATTATCCAGATGGAACGGAAGATGAAGTGACAGTCCCAATTACGGTGAAAGATAGCGATGCTAACGGCACACCAGAAACACAACCAGAAGCACCAGACTTCACAGGAGGCGTAAACACACCAGATGCACCGACAAACGAAATTCCAGACTATACGGACCCAATTGGTTCAACTGGAGTAGATGAAAATGGAAATCTCATCGTACCACCAATAGTAGAAGCACCAGACTTCACAGGAGGTGTAAACGCACCGGATGCACCAATAAGTGAAGTGCCAGAATACACAGACCCAATTGGATCGACTGGAGTAGATGAAAATGGAAACCTCATCATACCACCAAGTGTAGATATTCCTGAGTTTATGGGTGGAACAAGTACACCGGATGCACCAACTCATGAGTTCTCAGAGTTTAATGGGAACATTGCTATAAATGGTGAACTTCCAGAACCAGCTCAATTACCAAAAGTTAAACTGATTATTACTAAATGGGTTGATGAAAACGGTAATGAGTTGAAACCAGCAGATGCGAAAACTCCTAAAGTATTAGGTGAGGAAAATGAAGCATTTGAACATGGTGAAATCGAAGGTTATGAATTTGTAAGAACTGAAATAGATGAAAATGGAGAAGTAGTTACACATATCTTTAGAAAAGTTGCCTCTTCAGGAGTAACTCAAACAAATGATAATGTGAAACCTGAACAGACTCCAGATGCTCTTCATGTTCCTACAAATGAAACACATGCTCAACCAGAAAAAGATGAAGTGAAACAGAAAGAAACTCAAACAACCTTGCCGAAAACTGGTACGGCAAATAGTTTAGGACTCTTATCTGTAGCAACAAGTTCAATTCTTTTTGGATTAGGCTTCTTCATTTTAAGTAAAAAAGAAGACGAAGAATGATCTTTGACGAAGTTAATGAATACAAGAATGTAAAATATATTCGGTGAATAGAAATATCCCCTAACGGTCAGTAATTGTTAGGGGATGTTGTATTATTAATTTTATTGTATTTCTTTCTCAACTACATAAGCTCCGAAAACTAAAAAGTGATAACCCTTTGATAACCTATTGATTTTTAAAAGAGTTATATATGTAAAAATTGAGGATTTATCTCTTAAAAGAACTTGATTTCAGTGATAATTTACCATAAATATCATAATGTAGAAAAAACTAGGTCTTAAGAAAGCTCGTAAAGCTAGCTAGTTCTCTAAGCGTTAAGAACCAGCTACAATACAGCATTTACAACACTTCATGGTTCACACCATGGGGTGTTTTTTTGATGATTTTTAGTAAAATTCACACCATTACTTTTTTAGGGAGCGATAAGCAATCTCTTCAACCGCCATTGGGATTACATTTGAAGTATTGACATAAGTCTTAGTTGTAATCGTATCGCTATGAGTAAGTGCTTCAGAAATAGCTTCAATAGATGTTCCAGCCTGTTTTGCTAACGTTACCCCTGTATGTCTTAATTTATGTGGGGATGCATGTTTAAGTTCTGGATGACGACGTTTGACAGATTTCATTTTATTATTAAGATAGTCAGAGTGTAGAGGGCTATTAACATTACCCTTCATATCGATATAAGTAAAGACATATTGTTCATCGGATTGGATAATTCCAAACTTTGATAGTTCGCATTTTTGATTTTTTTCCCAAGAGGTAAGAAGCTGAAGTAAGTCATTAGAAATAGAGAAAACAGGCTAGCAAAAAATGTACTGACCCCAAAAAGTTAGACAATTAATTTATCCGAAGGATTTAGTTCTGTATTGCACAGGGCTAAGTCCTTTTAGTTTTACCTTAATTCGTTTATTGTTGTAGTAATCAATATAGTCTACAATGGCTTGTTCCAATTGCTTAAGCGACTGAAACGACTTCTCATAACCATAAAACATCTCCGATTTCAGAATGCCAAAGAAGGACTCCATCATACCGTTGTCTGGGCTGTTACCCTTACGTGACATGGATGCTTGAATTCTCTTACTCTCTAGGAACCGATGATAAGAATCGTGTTGGTATTGCCATCCCTGGTCACTATGGAGAATCGTATTCTCGTAGCGCTTCTCTGTGAATGCCTGTTCCAACATTGTTTTTACTTGTTCTAAGTTGGGTGAAGTTGAAAGATTATAGGCGATAATTTCGCTATTAAAGCCATCTAAAACTGGTGATAAGTAAAGCTTTTGAGTACTTGCTGGAATGGCAAATTCTGTCACATCTGTGTAGCACTTTTCCATTGTTTTAGAGCCTTCAAATTGACGTTGAATGAGATTCTCTGCCTTCTTACCAACATCTCCTTTATGAGAAGAATATTTTCGTTTCTGCCGTATTTTAGCTTGTAAATTGAGTACTTTCATCAAGCGTTGAACTCTTTTATGATTTACCAGATAACCACGACTTCTTAGTTCTAAATGAATCCGACGATAACCATAATTTCCCTTGTGTTCGATAAAAATGGATTGAATTTCAGCTTTAAGCTCTTGGTCCTTATCTGGTTTGTCTAGCTGTTTCAAGTGATAGTAGTAGGTCGAACGAGCTAGTTTAATGGCTTTTAGAAGAATATCTAACGAAAACTCAGTCATTAATTCTTGAACAATTTCTGTCTTTCTTCTTTCTCTTTTTCCTCCTTCAATCGGAGTTCTCTTAACTTTTTTAAGATAGCATTCTCCGCTCTCAGGTACTCATTTTCTGCTTTAAGACGTTCTAATTCTGTCCTCTCTTCAGGTCTCTTTTTTGGCTTACGTCCCATTTTAGGCACTCTCCCTCTTGTTTTCTCAACAATAGTATACCCGTTTTTCTTGTATTGTGCTAGCCAGTTAAGAAGTATCGTACGACTTGGGAGACCGTATTCAAGAGAAACTCTATCTTTAGTCCAGCCTTCATGTAAGACTTTATGAATCATTTCTTGTTTTAAATCAGGAGAATAGTAACGGTTTTTTCCTTTTTTGACGAACTCTATTCCGTAACGATCAATCAATTTAATCATGTACCTAATATTAGAATTGTTTATCTCAAATTTATTTGAAAGCTTCTCTAAGCTATAGCCTTGTTTTCTAAGTTCATAGATCTGAACTTTATCATCATAAGTTAATTTCATAATAAAAACACCCCAAAAGTTAGATTTTTTCTGTCTAACTTTTAGGGTGCAGTTCAGTAAAAGCTTGATAGTATACGTTTTATCCTAGAAATATTTACTGGATTTTCTTTTCAAACTGACTTTTTAAGAAGTTGCCTTATCAACAATTTTAAAGAAATTTTTGGAGCTATGTTGGACTGAAAGATATTGTGCTGATGATAATCTAAAAAATTATCATTTAACTTATCTTTGGAAAAACTGTAGAATTTCAAAAATTACTACAGACCTTGAATTTTACTTATCATTTCAATGATTTAGATTGCTTACATTTTGTTTTGATAAGTTTTACGGTAATCTCCAGGAGAAAGTCCAGTCCTTTGTTTAAAAATTTTAGTAAAGTAAGAATAATTATCATACCCTACTTGACAAGATACTTGTGATATCGAGATATTGGTTTGAGATAGGAGAGATTTAGCAGCATTAATGCGCTTATCCGTTATATATTTAACAAGAGTTTCTCCAGTTTCTTTTTTAAAAATTCTAGCTAAATGATCTGCACTGAGGTAAACCATATCTGCTAATATAGAACGATTTATATCCTCATAGTAGTGATGATCTATGTATTCGACAATGCGTTGAATACTATTTTTCTGGTTTTCAATGTTTGTTGCAAATTTCTTAGCATGTGACCAGTAATAATCAAAGTAATCCTGAAAAGATTCAATTGAATGAAAGCGTCGTTGGAATAAGAAATCATGAGTGCTGTTTTGGAACAATTTATGTGCCGAAATTCCTTTTTGATCTAGATATATTCCTATTTGTTGAGTCCAATCTAGTAAAATTTGTTGTAGTGTGAAAGTAGGAATTTGAGAATTATAAGCAAGTGAATTAATTTTTTCTCTTAATTCGTATTCACTTAAGGTATCTAAAAAAGTAATTGAAAGAGTTTCTGTTTTAAAAGAAGTTGGAAAACTATGTGGAACACATATAATAGTATTCCAATAAGCGATATACTGTTCATTATAAGTGTAGAGTTCTTTAGTATGAAATAAAATATCGGATATTTTATGGCAACTCTTATATATAATGTTGGAGCATTTACTAAAGTTATTAGAAATTTGAGAATGAATCTCACATGCTAATTTGTCACTACGTTTTGATGAGTCTACTCTAAAAAGACAAACATATTGATCAACCTGGCTTTCCATCTTAAACAAACTTATCAGTTTATAAGAAGGTTGTGAAATTCTTTGAAGTTCTCTTTTTAGTTGAGAAGTCCATGATGGAGTTTCTATAGAATAATCTTCTTCATTAAGATTAATTGTTAAAACTGCAAGGAAAAAATACTGGTGTTTTTTAAGAATAAAATCTTGTTTGCTCGCTATGTTTTCTAGTTCATCAATGCGAGAAATTTGAGGTTTTCTAAGGTAATCATACCAGAAATTATCTTCTATTTGTAAAAGCGAATCATTTTTTCCATTTAAGTTATGATTCTCAATTTTACTAATGGCTTTTTGAATAATAAATTCTAATTTTTCAAAGTTAATGGGTTTTAGATAGTATTCGAAGCTTTGCAATTCAATTGCTTTTTGAGCATAGTTGAAGTCGGCGTAATTAGTTAAAAAAATTGTTTTTATATCATATTTTTCATTTCTAATCCAAGATAAGAGTTCGAGGCCGCTGCCTTGAGGCATTTCTATATCGCTTATCATGAGATTAATAGGATGCTCTCTAATAATATTTTGAGCTTGAGTGAGGCTATAGGCAACATAAACAATGTCAATGTGTAGTTTATCCCAATTTATTTTCTCTCGTAAAGCCTCAATGATAAAGCGATCGTCATCAACTAATAAAATGTTCATTATAACCTCCGTCTATAATCTTGTATGGAATGAGTAAAAGAATTTTAGCTCCACCTTCTTCATTATTTTCAAATGTAATAGTATAGTCGTTGGGATAGAGAAGATTTAAACGTTCGATGGTGTTTGTGATCCCGATATGATGTCCATCTTCTGTTATTAGAGACTGTTTCTGATTTAGTTTTGATAAAATTTCTTCAGAGAAACCTGGACCATTATCCTCGATACAAATCTGAATATAATCTGAGTTCTCAGTTTTTACTTTTTTTATCGATAGCAAAATTGTAAATAAATCCTGAAATGAAAAACCGTGTTTGATTGTGTTTTCAATAAATGTTTGTAACAGTAACGATGGAACAAGAGTATTTTGTAGGTCATCATTGTAGTCTAGTGAAAAGTAGATGCTATTTCCATATCGAATTCGTTGTATTTCTAAATAATCTCTAATATGCTGAACTTCATCTTTAAGTTCTGAAAAATCTTGATTAGCCATAAATAAATGACGGAGATAATTTGAAGTTAGGATAGTTAACTCTTCAATTTCCTTATAGTTTTTTGTTTGAAGCATACTATGAATCATTGATAACATATTTAAGTAGAAATGCGGACGAATTTGGTTCTTAAGATAATTAAGTTCTATCTTCTTAAGTTCTAGTTGTGAATGGTATTCCCGTATTTTTAATTCTTGCATGTCAAATATTACTTTATTAAGTTTATCATTTGCCTTATCAATTTCTAGTATACCTTCAGATATAAAAAATTCAGAAGGGGGGATGGAGCCCCCAAATTGAGAGAGCCGTTCAGTGAGTCTTGTTATAGGTTTAATCATCCACTGACGAATATACAGGATAATGATGATTGATAAAATTGTGATAATGATAGGAACGGCTGATAAAAATACTTCTAAGAGTGTGATATTTCTAAAGACTTCGGCATAATCGACTAAAACATAAATATCGAAGGGTAAATGCGTTTTTTCATTTTGGGCATGAATTAGGTAATTAGCGGACGGTATATTGTTAGGCTCTTTTAGGGAGAGTTTGCCATTATTACCAATATTAAGTTTATTGAGAGGTTTTAGGATATCTTCTGAAGATATGACGGCATAAATGATTTTTCCTTCGTAATGAACAGATTTAACTAAGTATTCGCTGTTTTTAGTAGTTACATTTTTCCATTTACGGTCACTTATATCACTACGCAATGATTTTAGATTTGATTTTAACAGTAGATAATCTTCATATGGAATATAAAGATTGGAGACATTTATAAAATGATCAGTACTATCGGTTTCTAATAAGAATGTCATATGAGTTTCATTTTGATATTCAAACTCTGTAAAGCTAGTTTGAACTTTTTTAAGATTTTCTTGATACTCAAGAAACGTTTGTACATGATTTAATTTCTCTAAAGATTCATTATGCGTTATTGTTGAGTACATAAAGCGTTCTACAGAATGCAATTTCTCATTAACAGAATCAGCATAAATTTCAATTGAACTACGTAGGTGTACTATATTTTGGTTTTTAATAAAATTTCTGGTTATGTTACTCATAGCAATATTGATTAAAATATTTATCAATAGTAGTACAAGTAGGAGTTTAAAGAAAAAATGAATGGAATGTTTTTTTGATAAGTCGTGATTTAATTTCATATACTAGTCTCCTATTAAAATTATAGCACTTTGAAAATATGATATCATGTAACAAAACAGATATGTTTTATCAAGATGTCGGAAAAGTAATAGTTTTTAAAATTAAAAAACTGAAAAATTGATAAACCTAGTCCAAAAAGTTATATTAAGGGAATTCTATATGGTGTAAAATAATCGTAGAAAAACAAATAGGAGGAAAAAAATGAAAGTAGCATCTCAACTTCATAAAATAAAATTAAAGCATAGTATTCCGTTATATATATTACTTTTTCCTTCAATATTGCTATTAATTTTATTTTCCTATATTCCCATGTTGGGATTAATTATTGCATTTAAAGACTATTCACCAGCCAATGGTATCTTTGCTAGTCAGTGGGTAGGGTTTAAGTACTTTACTCAATTTTTCTCATCATTCCAATTCGGGACAACTATGTTCAATACATTAAAAATTTCACTTTATAGTATTGTAGTAGGATTCCCCTTACCTATTATACTAGCTATCATTAGTAATCAGTTAAGAGTTGGGAAATTTAGAAAAATATTTCAAGTGACAACTTACTTACCCCATTTTATCTCTACAATGGTTATGTGTGGGATGATTATCTTATTTTTATCTCCTACTAGCGGTTTGTTAGCGAATGTATTTAAGTCTGTTGGAATTACTATTCCAGATTTTTTATCAAAACCTACTAATTTTGCAGGTGTGTATGTTTGGAGTGATGTATGGCAACATATAGGTTGGGATAGTATTATTTATCTAGCAGCCCTTTCTGCAATTGATCCTACATATTATGAGGCTGCAACTATGGATGGTGCCTCTAGATTACAAAAAATTCGGCATATAGAATTACCATTACTTTTGCCGACTGCTATGATTTTACTAATATTAAGAGCAGGTAGTTTATTAAGTGTAGGGTTTGAGAAAGTGTTACTATTACAGAATCCTCTTAATTTAGCAGGAAGTGAGATAATTTCGACCTATGTTTATAAAGTTGGTATGGTGAACTTTCAGTATAGTTATTCGACAGCTATAGGGTTATTTAACACCGTAGTCAATCTAATAATTTTGTTATCTGTTAACTGGTTCTCAAAAAGATATACTAGAACGGGTCTTTTTTAAAGGAAGGAGTGCTTAAAGTGAGATGGTTTCATAAATCAAGAAAAACAAACTCTGAATTATTATTTGATATAGTTACCTATGGTTTAGCAATTTTCCTTATCTTGTTAATTGTTTATCCGTTATGGTTTGTAGTGATTGCATCTTTTAGCAATCCTTCAGATGTTTCAAATGGGAAGGTATGGTTTATTCCTAGAGAATGGAAATTAGATGGATATTTACGTCTTATTCAACAACCTTTATTTTTGCGTAGCTATCTAAATACCATTTTATATACTGTTGTTGGTACCTTAGTTGCTTTAGTAGTCAATATTCCAGCTGGTTATGCTTTATCTAGAAAAGAATTAGTTGGTAGAAAGTGGATGAGCATTCTATACATTATTCCTATGTTTGTATCAGGTGGCTTGATTCCTACCTACTTAACAGTAAAGAATGTAGGCTTGATTGATACATTTTGGGTAATGGTAATACCTTTTGCAGTTTCATCATACAATATTATTGTTGCTAGAACTTTCTTTAATAATAGTATTCCAGACGGGATGTGGGAGGCTGCGCAAATTGATGGCTGTGGTACAATTCGTTATTTTATTAAAATAGTTGTTCCGTTATCAAAAGCTATTATAGCAGTTATTGGACTTTGGACTGCAGTTGGTATTTGGAATTCGTGGTTTAATGCTTTAATTTATTTAACGAATGAAAATTTACAGCCATTGCAATTAATTTTACGACGTTTACTAATTAGTAATCAAATGTTACAATCGCAAGCAACAGGAGAAGTGGCATCAGATCTTCGTATCAAGGCTGATATGATGAAATATGCAGCAATTGTTATTTCAACCGCTCCGATTATGTTGTTGTATCCCTTTGTTCAAAAATATTTTAATCAAGGCGTAATGATTGGCGCGTTGAAAGAATAGGAGAAAAACATGAAAAATAAATCATTTACATATTTGTTCTTAGGAACAGTTACACTTGCTGGCTTAACAGCCTGTGCAAATTCTAATAATGCGAATAAGGACGATAAGTCTGGAGAAGATTCTTATAAAATCACAACTGTTCGTTGGTCTGACTGGGGGGAAGATTATCATAAAGGTTTTCTAACAGATTCTGCCAAGGAAGCAGGTATTGATGTTAAATGGGATACACTTGTAGCTGCAGATTGGGCAGATAAGAAATCTGTGTTGGTTGCTAGTGGAGATTTACCAGATGCATTTTTAGGTTCAAATGCTTTTACAGATTCAGAAATTGCTCAGAACCAATCTTTATTTATTCCATTGGAAGATTTAATCAAAGAAAACATGCCAAATTTAACTAAGGCTATGGAGAAAGAACCTAAGATTAAAGCTATGATTACTTCACCAGATGGTCATATCTACAGTCTGCCTAAAAAATTACCGATGCGCCCTACGGTAGCTAATCAGCTATTTATTAATAAAAAGTGGCTGGATAATTTAGGATTAAAGGTTCCAGAAACTTATGATGATTTAGTAAAAGTACTACAAGAATTTAAGGATAAAGATGCGAACGGAAATGGAGACGCTTCTGATGAAATTCCATTCGGAGCAGGAAACTTTGATCCAACATTCTCATATATTCTACCGTTCAATAATCGTTTAGGTGCAGATAATACGTATGAAATGTCTGTAAAAGATGGAAAACCAGTCTACCTTCGTACAGAGGAAAGTTATAAACAAGGGATTGCAGCAATGCACGAATCTTATAAAAAAGGTTTGATTGACCCGGAAATCTTTACAGAAGATACCTCTATGAGTGTAGCAAAACGTATGGATAAGGGAGTATCTAGAGTAGGTGTTTCTAGTGGTTGGACAGCAGATGCAACGTTTGGCTTACATTCAAGTGAGTATATTGCTCTACCTGCTTTAAAAGGTATGGATGGAAAACAATATGTCTTTTCTGATCCAGATCATTACAACTATGGTCGAAATGAAATATTGATTACAAATAAGAGCAAAAACCCTGCTAAATTATTGAAATGGTTGGATAAATTATATACAGATGAAGCAAGTATTCAGAATTTTTATGGATCATTTGGAATAGCTACTGAAAAGAATGGTGATAAGTTTAAAGTGTTACCTCCTAAAGATGGTAAATCAGCCGACGAGTATGCATGGATCAATTCACTTCGAGATTTTGGACCTAAATACGTAAGCGATGATATCAATAGTCGCGTAGAAATCGATCAAACACAAGGTGATGGATTGAAATTGAAGATGGACCAAGATTTGAAACAATTTGCGTTGCCAGCTTACCCTAATGTTATCTATTCACAAGAAGAGCTTAACAAATTATCATCAATCTATGTGAGTATTGAATCTTATGTCAAACAACAAGCATCTAAATGGGTAGTTGAAGGTGGCATAGAAAAAGAATGGGACTCATACAAAGAAACTCTTAAGAATATGGGATTGGACGAATTTATGAAGATTCAACAGGAAGCATATAATCGTTACCAAAAAGAAGTCAAAGAGTAATATTTTATATGAACTCTTGGTTGTATAAACAAGGGACTAGCTAATTACAGGAAGCGAGACTGATAACATCAAATTATCTCGCTTCCTTTATTCTAATTTTTAAAGAAATTTGGAAATGTTTTTTAAATAATTTAGGTAATATTTTTGTGCAACTGACATTCTAAAATATAGAGTTAAGACGATTGATTTTATGGAGAATATATTATGCAAAAATTATTTTCATTAGATGGAAAAGTGGTTAGAATTTTAACTTTTTTGACAGATTTAATTATTTTAAATACTCTATTTATTGTTAGTTGTATTCCAATAGTTACAATTGGGGCATCACTAACTTCTCTTACGACAATGTGGTATCGTATTTTAAAAGGTAAAGATACCGATATTGCTTATCATTATTTTCGGATCTTTAGACAAAATTTAAAACAATCAACCTTTATTTGGTTGTTTATCCTCCTAATAGAATTACTTTTATATGTGAACTATTGTCTTTGGGGCTATTCAAGTTTATTTTCAGAGTATAGTTTATTGTTAGTGTTGCCCTTTTTATTTGTTATAATACTTTTTATGAGTGTTGTTTTTCCCTATATTGGTCTATTTAAAGATAATCTAAAAAATAGTATTGTAAATAGCGTATTAATTTGTATTTTAAATCCAATGCAAGCTATCATTTTGGTTTTATTTAATATTTCTGTACTGTATATGAGTTTTAGTAGTCCAGAACGAGTTTTAACAGCTATTTACGTATTTACATTTGGAGGATTTGCTTTTTGTGGATTGATGAATGTAACGATAACAAATAAAATGTTTGATAAGGTAAAGAAATTTACTAAAAGGAGGACAACAAATTGAAAATTTTTAAGGGAGAGTTTTATCGAATCTCTGTATTAACAGACAAGCTAGTAAGGTTAGAATACTCTCAAACTGGAAGTTTTGAGGATAGAACGACACAACTTATCTACAATAGAGATTTTGGCCAAGTTTCGTTAGATTATATCGAGACATCAAACGTACTAGATATTATGACGGACTATTTTCATCTGCACTTTAATAAAGGAGAATTTAACGCCGAAAATTTATTTATAGAATTAAAAGGAAATTTTGCCGTATATGGTAGTCGCTGGTATTTTGGTGAGTCTATTGAAACGTTAAAAGGAACAGCTCGGACTCTGGATAAGGCAGATGGAGCAATCTCGTTAGAAGATGGAATTATTAGCCGAAATGGTATAGCCTTATTGGATGATTCTCAAGGATTTATTTGGGATGAACAGTCTGGTTATATTGAGAGAGAAAATCAAATTGACCTGTATTTCTTTGCCTATGGGCATGATTATAGGGGAGCAATCAGAGACTTTTACCATTTGACTGGATCAACACCTTTGTTACCAAGATATGCTTTAGGTAATTGGTGGAGTAGGTATTGGCCTTATACGTCGGATGAATATTTGAATTTAATAGACAGATTTAAAACAGAGAAAATTCCATTATCTATCGGTGTTTTAGATATGGATTGGCATATAACTGACATTCCATCTCGTTTTGGAAGTGGCTGGACAGGATATAGCTGGAATAAAAACTTAATACCTAATCCAGAACAGTTATTGCAAGAACTTCATGATAGGAAGTTAAAACTTTCCTTAAATGTCCATCCTGCTGATGGTATACGGGCTTATGAAGAAGCTTACCCGCGAGTCGCCAAACGATTAGGGTTAAATGTAGAATTAGAAGAACCTGCCATTTTTGATTTTTTTAATCCCTCTTTTAGGGAAGCCTACTTTAAAGATGTTCATTATGAGCTAGAAAAGCAGGGAGTAGATTTTTGGTGGATTGACTGGCAACAAGGGACACAAGGTATGTTGGATCCACTATGGCTTTTAAACCATTATCACTATCAGGATAGTTGTAAAAATTCGGAAGGTGGCTTGATTTTATCAAGGTATGCAGGTCCTGGAAGTCACCGCTATCCTGTTGGTTTTTCAGGTGACACCATTATTAGTTGGAATTCGTTAAGATTTCAACCTTATTTTACAGCGACAGCATCTAATATCGGTTATAGTTGGTGGAGTCATGATATCGGTGGACACATGTTGGGGGATTATGACGAAGAGTTACAAACTAGATGGCTACAGTTTGGTGTTTTTAGTCCGATTACTCGATTACATAGTTCTAGAAGTCCCTTTAATAGTAAAGAACCTTGGTTTTTTTCAGAAACAACATCTAAGATTATGAAGAAATACCTTCGTTTGAGACATCAGATGATTCCATATCTATACACTATGAATGTAAAGACACATGAAGAAGGTGCCCCATTAATTAGTCCAATGTATTATTTCTACCCAGAGAATGATGAGAGCTATAATGTTCCAAATCAATACTTTTTTGGAACAGAACTGATGGTGGCTCCCATTGTAGAAAAGATGGATTTGGCATTCCAATCTGCAAAAGTAGATGTTTGGTTCCCTGAAGGTGAATGGTATGACTTCTTTTCAGAGAAAAAATATACAGGTGGTGTGAAGTTAAGTGTTTATAGGGATATTTCGGCTATACCTGTGTTTGCAAAAAGTGGTGCAATCATTCCCTTGGTTGGTTCTGAGATAGATATGGGTGTTGATTTACCTGAAGTTATAGATTGGTATGTATTCCCAGGCAAACAACATTCTTTTGAAATGATTGAAGATCAAAATGGTCAAAGATATAAAACAAGATTATCGATTGATTGGGAAAAGGGAATGGTAGAGTTAGCATTACAAGGAGATTCTAGTATCGTTCCAAGTAATAGAAGACATAGAATCCATTTTAAAGGAACGAATGTGTCTATAATTGAATTGCCAAATAAGAATGATACAGCTAGATTTGAATGCAAAGAAAATAAAATGCCATCTCTAAATGATGAAGTTTTTAGACTACTAAAGACGGCTTCTCTTCCATATGAATTAAAAGATAGATTGTTAAATCAATTCATCAATGCGAAAAACTCTCATGAGTTAATGAATATCTTGCATCATCAGGATAAGGAATTGAGAGGGCGTTTGTTGGAAGTGATATTTACTAATGAAAACTAATTGAGACATTTCGTACACAATTTCTATTATTTAATGTGTAACAGTTTTACATCTCTATGCTTATTGGCTTGTATTTTAGTAATTACAAGTTTGGCATAGGGATGTTTTTTGTTTACTGAAGAGGAGAGGATAAGATAAGTAAGTTTCAAGTTTTGAAATATTTTTTAAACTAAACAAGAGCAAATTTTTAAAGGTGATTTCTCAAAGTAACTTCCACTTGCCTGACCGAAGTGGAAGTTAGTCTGAAATGGATTTTTATGATGGAATTAAGTATGAGACGTGTGATTTTTTCAGAAAATTTTCTAAAACAAACAGGATTTGTTTGAAAATTCTGTAAAATGAATTATTATATCGCTAAAGGAGAATATATATGGAAAAACAGAAAACATTTTTTGGACATCCTATGGGCTTGTCCACCCTCTTCTTTACAGAAATGTGGGAACGCTTTTCTTACTATGGGATGCGAGCTATCCTACTTTACTATATGTACTATAGTGTGCAAGATGGTGGATTGGGAATGGATAAGACCACAGCTGCATCGGTTATGGCTATTTATGGCTCGCTGGTATTTTTGTCCTCGGTTATCGGTGGTTTTGTCAGTGACCGTATTTTAGGAGGTCGTAAGACTGTCTTTTACGGTGGGATTCTGATTATGCTAGGGCATATTGCTTTGGCAACACCTTTTGGACAAGTGGCTCTCTATCTTTCTATTGCCTTGATTATCTTTGGAACTGGATTTTTAAAACCCAATATCTCAGATATGGTGGGTGGGATTTATGAGAAAGAGGATGATAGACGTGATGCAGGTTTTAGTATCTTTGTCTTTGGTATTAACTTAGGTGCCTTCGTTGCCCCTTATTTAGTAGGTTATCTAGGTCAGGAAGTCAATTTCCATCTAGGTTTCTCATTAGCTGCCATTGGGATGTTCTTTGGTCTGGTGAAGTATGTTTTAGATGGGAAGAAATATCTGCCTGAAGCAAGTCTTTACCCCACTGATCCACTTTCACAGAAGGACCAGCAGACCTTGATTAAACGCTTGCTACTTACACTTGTCATGATTATCCTGGTGATTATAGGCTTAGTCTTTACTCACCAATTTAACGTGGATATGATTGTTAATATCTTTACAGTGATTGCGGTAATCATTCCAATCTACTATTTCTTCAAAATTTTATCTAGTCAGAAAATAACTGCTACTGAGAGATCCCGAGTATTTGCCTACATTCCTTTATTTATCGCTGGAGTACTCTTCTGGTCTATTGAGGAGCAGGGGTCTGTTGTTCTCGCTCTATTTGCGGATGATCAAACTCGACTTTACTTTAATGTATTTGGGAATCAGATTCATTTCCCATCTAGCTTTTTCCAAAGTATTAATCCACTTTTCATTATGATTTATGTGCCGATTTTTGCATGGTTGTGGGGGAAAATGGGTAAAAAGCAACCGTCCTCTTCTAAGAAATTTGCTTACGGTTTATTAGCAGCAGGTCTATCCTTCTTGTGGATGATGTTACCAGGAATGCTCTTTGGGACAGATGTTAAGGTCAGTCCTTTCTGGTTGATTATGAGTTGGGCTATTGTGATTGTGGGGGAAATGTTGATTTCGCCTATTGGTCTATCAGTCACTACTAAGCTAGCACCAAAATCCTTCCAAGCACAAATGATGTCTATCTGGTTCTTGAGTAATGCAGCTGCCCAAGCTATCAATGCTCAAATTGTAAAATTTTATACAAACGAAACTGAAGTCGCTTACTATGGAATTGTTGGAGGAATTACGATTGTATTCAGTATTATCTTATTCTTCTACGTTCCACGTATTGAAAAACTAATGTCTGGTATCAAATAGAGAAAAACTGGAATTTCTGTAGGGATTTTAAAAGTTAGATCAATTATTTATTCAAAGGATTTAGTTCTGTATTGTATAGGGCTAGGTCCTTTTAGTTTGATTAATACTCTTCGAAAATCAAATTCAAACCGCGTCAACGTCGCCTTGCTGTACTCAAGTACAGCCTGCGGCTAGTTTCCTAGTTTGCTCTTTGATTTTCATTGAGTATAAAACTCACGATGTTTCTGATTTTCCTAGTGGACATTTGTCTACTTTTTTTATATAATAAAACTAAACCATATTGGTTGAGTTTTGAAAGTATGGATTCAAGCATCGATTAGTCTTTCTAAGGGAGATAATGTCCATTAAAGCATCATAATAGGAGGTGAAGTATGTATCAGCCAGAGAAATTGAAGGCTCGGAGGAAAGAGTTAAAACTGACACAGAAGGAAATTGCAGAGCAACTTGGGATTAGTTTCCAAGCTTACTCAGCTTGGGAACGTGGAATCAAAGAACCGTCTAAGGAGAAGGTAGCCCAGCTAGAGAATATTTTAAAAGTACCAAAAGGATATTTTACTCAGATCGAGATTGTCCGTCTCTACCATAGCCTCTCTAAGCAAGGTCAGGAGAAGGTTGTTCTCTATGCTCGCAACCTATCTCAAGAGGAGCAAGCCCAGAAAGTGACAGCTATGCCAGAGCGCCTCTACGAGTACCGTGTTTATGAACGCATGTCAGCAGGGATTGGGGCTTCGGTCTACGATGATCAGAATTTTGATACGGTTTACTTTAATGAGGAGTTGGCTCATGATTTTGCGTCATGGGTGTCTGGGGACTCCATGGAACCTAAATACCAAAATGGTTCAGTAGCTCTGATTAGAGAGACAGGATTTGACTATGATGGAGCGGTTTATGCAGTGGTTTGCAACAACCAGACCTATATCAAACGGGTCTATCGAGAGGAGAATGGATTGCGTCTGGTCTCTATCAATCCTACATACCAGGATATTTTCATCTCCTATGAGGAAGATCCTCGGATTGTTGGCATTATCGTTGGGAATTTTGTGCCGATGGAGGGCTAGTCAATGGGCTACTTTGATTATTCCAGAGAGCCCAAAAGTGACATTGCTTTTGTCGATATGAAATCCTTTTATGCCAGTGTTGAGTGCGTGAAAAGGGGCTTGCATCCGCTGAAGACTTCGCTTTGTGTCATGAGTCGCGCGGATAATTCAACTGGTCTTATCCTAGCCTCCTCTCCCCTGTTTAAGAAGATTTTTGGCAAGTCAAATGTTGGTCGGGCCTATGATTTGCCTTTTGATATCAAAACGCGAAAATTTTCCTATTACAATGCTCGAAAGCAAGGGCTACCGACTGACTCGGACTATGTTCGCTACATCGAAGATTGGGCTCAAGTGACCTTGATTGTGCCACCCAGGATGGATGAGTACATCGCAGTCAATATGGAAATCCAGCGAATCTTTCAAAACTATGGTAGTCCAGATGATATTTATCCCTACTCTATCGATGAGGGCTTTATTGATCTGACTAGTTCGCTCAACTATTTCATCCCAGACAAGAATCTCTCTCGCAAAGACAAGCTGGATATGCTTTCTGCTTGCATCCAGAGGGATATTTGGAGGCAGACAGGAATCTACTCTACAGTGGGTATGTCCAATGCCAATCCCTTACTGGCCAAGTTGGCTCTGGATAATGAGGCCAAGCACACTCCGACCATGAGGGCCAACTGGTCTTACCAGGATGTGGAAGAGAAGGTCTGGTCCATTCCCAAGATGACCGACTTTTGGGGAATTGGCAGGCGGATGGAGAAACGCTTGCATGCTCTGGGGATTTTTTCCATCAAGGAATTGGCAACCAGCAATCCAGACCAGTTAAAGAAAGCTCTGGGTCAGGCTGGTCTGCGTTTGTGGTTTCATGCCAATGGGATTGATGAGAGCAATGTTCATAAGCCCTATAAAGCCAAATCCAAGGGCTTGGGGAATTCTCAAATCTTGCCGAGAGACTACGTGAAGCTACGGGATATTGAAATTATTCTTCGAGAAATGGCGGAGCAGGTGGCTATTAGATTGAGAAGGTCTGGCAAGAAAACAACCCTTGTCTCTATCTATGTCGGTTTCTCTAAACAGGAAGTTAGACCGTCTATTCACACACAAATGAAGGTCGAACCTACTAATAATACCGCTGTCTTAATAGATTATGTTTTGAAGTTATTTCATAACAAATACACTTCTGGAGCAGTCAGAAGCGTCGGAGTTAACTATTCAGGATTTGTGGATGAGTCCTTTAGCTTGATTTCCCTCTTTGATGATGTTGACAAGTTAGAAAAAGAAGAAAGGCTCCAGATGGCTATTGACTCCATTCGGGAAGAATTTGGTTTTACTTCTCTCTTAAAAGCCAACGCACTGGAAGAAGCCTCTCGTAGTCTTGCTAGAAGCAAGCTGATTGGGGGCCATTCTGCTGGAGGATTAGATGAATTAAAATGATTGATCGTTCTTATTTACCCTTTCAATCCGCGCGAGATTATCAAGATCCAGGTATGCAGAAGTGGATGGGATTTTACCTCTCAGAACACACCAGTTCGCTCAGTGAAGAAAAAAGCCGTGTTGATTTTTCGACGGATTTGACTCCAGATGAGAAGTTGCACTTGCTTTCTCAGCTTTATGTTGGCCAACTTAAGGGAAGTTTTGTGGTAAAGGAAAAGAAGCAGAAAATCACCATCATCGGTGTGGTGAGAGAGTTATCACCTCAGACTCTATCTATTAGGACAAACGAGGGATATAGGTTGATAGAGGTTGCAGATATCCTAGAAATTCGGCTGTGGGAGGAGGGAGTTTATGACTAGAAAAGAGCTGTATGAAAACAAACTGCAGATGGATTATTTTTCAGATAACTATATTCATTTTGAAGAGGATTTTCAAAAATACTCTGCCATGAACGTACCCTTGACTTTCTTGATTGATGACATTCTACGAACCATGGCGATGAATCAGAAAAACTACTTTGTCTTAAACAAGGAAAATGCCAAGGATGGGCGGGAGCATAGCTTTTATTTTAGGGTGGTAACGGAAAAAGCGTGTCCTAGAAATAGGACCTATACATATTCAGGAGTCAAGAATAGCAGTCAGTAGTGCCTTGTCTGCTATGAATGTATCATTTTTACAACACTTCATGGTTCATATCATGGGGTGTTTTCCTATTCAAGTCAAAGCCCATCAAAAAATCCCACTATTCTTAGGCTAAAGGAGAACTAATAATAGTGAGATTGTGAAATTATAGTAGGTTTTGTATCGCCTCTTCAATTTGTTTTGGGTCTGTTTTTGAAGAGAAGCGTTCAAAGACCTGACCATCACGACCGATAAGAAACTTAGCGAAATTCCATTCGATTCGTTTTCCCAGTGGGCCAGATTTTTGTTCTTTCAACCAAACATAGAGAGGATCTGCTTCCTTACCGTTGACCTTTATCTTGGCAAAACGTGGGAAGGTGGTCTGATAATGTAGGCTACAGAAGGTGTTGATTTCCTCTGCTCTGCCTGGTGCTTGTCCCATAAACTGATTGCAAGGGAAGTCTAAAATCTCAAAACCTTGTTCTTGATAGCGATCATAGAGTTCTTGAAGTCCTTGGTACTGGGGCGTTAAACCACATCCAGTAGCAGTGTTGACAACCAAGAGAACCTTACCACGATAGGTCTCTAGTGGAGTTTCTTGATGGTCTTGGTTCAAGACTGAAAAATCGTATAGTGAAGTCATTGCTTGCTTTTCTCCTTCTGTTTGGTATTTTTAGGAGGTTTCTCCTCCTGTAGGGATAGAAATCCGTAGGTCAGAGTTCCAAAAATGCTACCTATAATGAGGCCATACATCAGGAAAGGAACACTTTTATCGAATTGCATGAGCAACTTCACAAAATCTG
This sequence comes from Streptococcus sp. CL6.35, assembly GCF_049737915.1. Lineage (GTDB taxonomy): Bacteria > Bacillota > Bacilli > Lactobacillales > Streptococcaceae > Streptococcus. Next base: position 359,574 of record NZ_JBKOTU010000002.1, read on the forward strand.
AAAGGGACATCTGCTGAACGAAGACTTTATGAAAGATGAGTAAGGTAAAGAGGCCGATCTGAATAACGATAAACACAATCCAGCTTCGGAATTTGATTTGGGCTTTGCTGTAGGTTTTGAGGATGATTTCTGATTTGTCATCCTTTTCAAGATGAAGCTCTTGGACGGCTTTTTGAGCTTTTATACTCATGAACAAAATGAGTCCAAAATAGATGTAGGGCATAACATTTCGAACAATTTCTATAAAGCTTCCGAACAAAATATAGAATAGGAAGAGAATGAAGGAAGAGTAAAAGATTTGGATCATGGAACGGGCGCAAGCCTTGTAGATAACCTCTTGACGGCATTCATCAAAAGGCCCTTGGATATGAAAGAAATTTCGAAGTAGGCGAGTTGTTAAGTCTTCTTTTTTCATGGGTGATTTCTCCTAAATGAACGATGTTATTTTGTTTCTTTTACGAATTGATAGAGATAATAAAGATAAGTAATAGAAGAAAGGATAGCGATAGTTAGCAGTATATAATATTTCCAATTGATTGAAATGAGCGTCAGTTGTGGTAAGGATAGAATCATAAAGAATAGTGCTAAGTTGAGTATGCGCGTTTTTTGGGAGTCAATCTTTAGATAAGTCAATCCTTTGTTGAGTGCTGGAACAAAGACTGGAAGGAAGACTATATCGTAGATTGGCAAGTTCCCTGAAACGATGATGAAGATGAGCAGAGAACTGAACAAAAGATGATAGGTAAGTAAAGTTACTAGTGATTTCATAGGGCACCTCCTAATCCTCATCTTGCTCTTCTTTAGTTTTTGCAATGCGACGGGAAATGAGGAACTGTATGCTCGCTCCGAAGAAGATAGAACCGAGAATGCTTGATACACCATTTCTTATAGTGAGAAGAGAATTAAAATAGTCCGGACTTTCACCTATGAGTATACTGAGAAGAGGAGTTATAAAAAACATCCATAGACCAAAGAACAAACCTGCTTTAAGACCTGGGTAGTATAGTTGCTGGCTTTCTTTCTCATTCAGCATATCTGGATCAATAGCTGTAATCCCTGTTTTTTTCATTTGGTAGGTGACATAGCCAGCAGCGATGAGGGCAATCACTAGAATCAGAGGAGGATAGATTAGAGCCACTTCTTGAGGGTATTTATAGGCCAGAAGGAGCGGAATAAGATTTCCGAAAATCATCAGATAAAAGAGGATGATAAAGACTTGGTTCCCAATACGATCGGCCTCACGCCGTTTGTATTCGTCAAGGGGACCAGAAATACCGTATGTGCGTTTGATGAGTTTTTCAGTGAAGGTTTCTTTTTTCATGAGTTGGCTCCTTTTTTAAAAATTATCCTCCCAAAAGAGACTATTGAGGTCAGTTTGGAGGCTGCGGGCGAGATTGAGACAGAGTTCCAGGGTTGGATTGTACTTGTCGTTTTCAATCATATTGATGGTTTGTCTCGAAACACCGATATCCTTGGCGAGTTCGAGCTGGGAAATACCCAATTCCTTGCGAAATTCTTTCACACGATTCATCTGGACTCCTTTCTGAATTGTGTCGTATATATTTGACTATATTATATTCTTCTATAGAGCGGATGTCAAGCATATTTGACATATTTCTTAAAGAAATCTTACTTTTTTTGACCTATTTGTCTGACTAGTGCAAGCTAGTCGGATTTGTGGTAAAATAGATAAGATATGACAAAAGAATTTCATCATGTAACGGTCTTACTCCACGAAACGATTGATATGCTCGACGTAAAGCCTGACGGTATCTACGTTGATGCGACTTTGGGTGGAGCGGGCCATAGCGAATATTTATTAAGTAAATTGAGTGAAAAAGGCCATCTCTATGCCTTTGACCAGGACCAGAATGCCATTGACAATGCGCAAAAACGCTTGGCACCCTATATCGAAAAAGGGATGGTGACTTTTATAAAGGATAACTTCCGTCATTTACAGGCACGTTTGCGCGAAGCTGGTGTTCAGGAAATTGATGGAATTTGTTATGACTTGGGAGTATCTAGTCCTCAATTGGATCAGCGTGAGCGTGGTTTTTCTTATAAAAAGGATGCACCACTAGACATGCGCATGAATCAGGATGCTAGTCTGACAGCCTATGAAGTGGTGAACCACTATGACTATCATGACTTGGTTCGTATTTTCTTCAAGTATGGCGAGGACAAATTCTCTAAACAGATAGCGCGTAAGATTGAACAGGTACGTGAAGTCAAGCCAATCGAGACAACGACTGAGCTGGCAGAAATTATCAAGTCAGCCAAGCCTGCCAAGGAACTCAAGAAGAAGGGGCATCCTGCCAAGCAGATTTTCCAGGCTATTCGAATTGAAGTTAATGATGAACTGGGAGCGGCAGATGAGTCCATCCAGCAGGCCATGGACATGTTGGCTCTGGATGGTAGAATTTCAGTGATTACCTTTCATTCCTTGGAAGACCGCTTGACCAAGCAGTTGTTTAAGGAGGCTTCAACAGTGGAAGTCCCCAAAGGCTTGCCTTTCATCCCAGATGATCTCAAGCCCAAGATGGAATTGGTATCCCGTAAGCCAATCTTGCCAAGCGCAGAAGAATTAGAAGCCAATAACCGCTCGCACTCAGCCAAGTTGCGCGTGGCCAGAAAAATTCACAAGTAAGAGGAAAAAATGGTAGATAAGAAAGAAACAACCAGTCAATTCTTGCAGAATCGTATAAAAAAATTCTCACGTGTGGAGAAGGCTTTTTATCTTTCCATCGCTTTTACGGCTCTCGTTTTAGCAGTGAGCATTATCTTTATGCAGACACGACTCTTGCAAGTGCAAAGTGATTTGACAAAAATAAATGCGCAGATAGAGGAGAAGAAGACAGAGCTCGATGATGCTAAGCAGGAAGTGAATGAATTGATTCGTTCAGAGCGCTTGAAAGAAATTGCAGATAAAAAAGATTTGAAATTGAATAATGAAAATATCCGAACAGCGGAGTAAGATATGAAGTGGACAGAAAAAATAACCCGATTTGCGATAAAAAATCGTAAGTCTCCAGCAAAAAACCGTAGGATAGTTGGCAAGTACCTCAGCTTTGTAGCGGTTGCCCTTTTTGGTCTCTTTTTGGCCAATTTTGCTTATATTATCGCAAAAGGTAATATATTTGGTACTGACTTGGTAAAAGAAGCTAAGAAGGTTCACCAAACAACTCGAACAGTACCTGCTAAACGCGGAACTATCTATGACCGAAATGGAGTGCCTATCGCTGAAGATGCAACCTCTTATAACGTCTATGCTGTTATTGATAAAAAATACAAGTCAGCAACGGGTAAAATTCTTTATGTAGAGGATTCGCAGTTTAATAAGGTAGCTGAAATCTTCCATAAGTATTTGGATATGGATGAAGCTTATGTGAAAGAGCAACTGGCTCAACCAAACCTGACTCAAGTTTCCTTTGGAGCAAAAGGAAATGGGATTACCTATGCCAATATGATGGCTATTAAAAAAGATTTGAAAGATGCTAGTGTGGAAGGGATTGACTTTACAACTAGCCCTAACAGAAGCTATCCAAATGGACAATTTGCTTCTAGTTTTATTGGGTTAGCTCAACTCCATGAAAATGAGGATGGCAGTAAGAGTTTATTAGGAACTTTTGGTCTGGAGAGTTCGTTAAATACCATTCTTGCTGGGACAGACGGTATTATTACCTATGAAAAAGACCGTGTAGGAAATATCGTACCAGGAACAGAACAGGTGTCGCAACAAACTGTGGATGGCAAGGATGTTTATACAACATTGTCTAGCCCGCTCCAATCTTTCATGGAAACTCAGATGGATGCCTTTCTAGAAAAAGTAAAAGGTAAGTATATGACCGCGACCTTGGTCAGTGCCAAGACCGGTGAAATCCTCGCTACCACCCAACGCCCTACCTTTAATGCAGACACTAAAGAAGGAATCACTAAAGACTTTGTCTGGCGTGATATTCTTTATCAAAGTAACTATGAACCAGGATCAACTATGAAGGTCATGACGCTAGCAGCAGCTATTGATAATAATACTTTCCCAGGTGGAGAATACTTCAATAGCAGTGAATTAAAAATAGCGGATGTAACGATTCGAGATTGGGATGTTAATGATGGTTTGACTACTGGTGGGATGATGACTTTCTTACAAGGTTTCGCTCTCTCCAGTAATGTTGGAATGAGTCTTCTTGAACAAAAAATGGGAGATGCTACTTGGTTGGATTATCTAAACCGCTTTAAATTTGGGGTCCCAACTCGCTTTGGTTTGACAGATGAATACGCTGGTCAACTTCCAGCTGATAATATTGTCAATATTGCTCAAAGCTCATTTGGGCAAGGGATTTCTGTAACGCAGACCCAGATGCTACGTGCTTTTACAGCCATTGCCAACGATGGCGTCATGCTAGAGCCTAAATTTATTACGGCCTTGTATGATCCAAATGATCAAACCGTTCGTAAATCTCAAAAAGAAATTGTAGGAAATCCCGTTTCGAAAGATGCAGCTAGCCAAACTCGTACTCATATGGTCTTAGTAGGAACAGACCCTAGATATGGAACCATGTATAACCATAGTACAGGAAAAGCAACTGTCAATGTTCCAGGTCAAAATGTAGCCCTCAAGTCTGGTACAGCCCAAATCGCTGACGAGAAAAATGGAGGCTACTTGGTTGGTTCTACCAACTACATTTTCTCGGTTGTGGCTATGAACCCTGCTGAAAATCCTGATTTTATCTTGTATGTAACGGTTCAACAGCCTGAACATTATTCAGGTATCCAGTTGGGAGAATTTGCCAACCCAATCTTGGAGCGGGCTTCAGCTATGAAAGAATCTCTCAATCTTCAATCTCCAGCCAAGAATTTAGATAAAGTTACGACAGAGTCTTCTTATGCAATGCCTAGCATCAAGGATATTTCACCTGGTGAGTTGGCGGAAGCCTTACGCCGAAATATTGTGCAACCAATCGTTGTAGGTACTGGAACAAAGATTAAAGAGACTTCTGTAGAAGAAGGGACCAATCTTGCACCAAACCGACAAGTTCTCCTTTTATCGGATAAGGTAGAAGAAATTCCAGACATGTATGGCTGGAAAAAAGAAACTGCTGAGACCTTTGCTAAATGGTTGGATATCGAGCTGGAATTTGAAGGGTCAGGTTCTGTTGTACAGAAGCAAGATGTTCGGACTAATACAGCTATCAAAAACATTAAAAAAATTAAATTAACTTTAGGAGACTAATATGTTTATTTCTATTAGTGCTGGAATTGTGACATTTTTACTAACTTTAGTAGGAATTCCGGCCTTTATCCAATTTTATAGAAAGGCGCAAATTACAGGCCAGCAGATGCATGAGGATGTTAAACAGCACCAGGCAAAAGCTGGGACTCCTACAATGGGAGGTTTGGTTTTCTTAATTGCTTCTGTTTTAGTTGCCTTCTTTCTTGCCCTATTTAGTAACCAACTCAGCAATAATGTGGGAATGATTTTGTTCATCTTGGTTCTTTATGGTTTAATCGGATTTTTAGATGACTTCCTCAAGGTCTTCCGCAAAATCAATGAGGGGCTAAATCCCAAGCAGAAATTGGCTCTTCAGCTTCTAGGTGGTGTCATTTTTTACCTTTTCTATGAGCGCGGTGGCGATATGCTTTCAGTCTTTGGTTACCAAGTGCATCTAGGGATTTTCTATATTGTCTTCGCCCTTTTCTGGCTAGTTGGTTTTTCAAACGCAGTCAACTTGACAGACGGAATTGATGGTCTGGCTAGTATTTCAGTCGTGATTAGTTTGTCTGCATATGGAGTTATTGCCTATGTGCAAGGTCAGATGGATATTCTTCTGGTGATTCTAGCCATGATTGGTGGCTTGCTCGGCTTCTTCGTCTTTAATCATAAGCCTGCCAAGGTCTTTATGGGGGATGTGGGAAGTTTGGCTCTCGGTGGAATGTTGGCAGCTATCTCTATGGCTCTCCACCAAGAATGGACTCTCTTGATTATCGGAATTATTTATGTCTTTGAAACAACTTCAGTCATGATGCAAGTCGGCTATTTCAAACTGACTGGTGGTAAACGTATTTTCCGTATGACACCTGTCCATCACCATTTTGAGCTTGGAGGATTGTCTGGTAAAGGAAATCCTTGGAGCGAGTGGAAGGTCGACTTCTTCTTTTGGGGAGTGGGACTTCTAGCAAGTCTCCTGACCCTAGCAATTTTGTATTTGATGTAAGAATAGCACCCTGATATTTCAGGGTGTTTTTGCATTCTAAAAAATATTGGTCAATTAAAGTCAAATCTCTTGACCTTTTCTGACTAATGTAGTATATTATGAACGTAAGGTAAATGAAAGCCTTACTAGAACACTTATACTTAATGAAAATCAAAGAGTAAACTAGGAAGCTAGCGCAGGTTGCTCAAAACACTGTTCTGAGGTTGCAGATAGAGCTGACGTTGTTTGAAGAGATTTTCGAAGAGTATTATTTAAAGTAAAATAGAAAGAGGTGGGGTCTATGTTTAATCTAGAAATCTTTAGAAGTAAAGATAGTCTACTCCTGCTTGAAAAAGAAAAACCAGAAATAGTACGTAGAGTAGCGATTTAGCTAGTCTAAATTTTTTAAAGAAAAAGTCAAAGATAGTCAATATCAGTAATAATAAATAACAAAAAGAGGTAAAGAATATGAACAACAACTTTAATAATTTTAACAACATGGATGATTTATTTAACCAATTGATGGGTGGTATGCGTGGATATAGTTCAGAAAACCGTCGTTACTTGATTAACGGCCGTGAAGTAACGCCTGAAGAGTTCGCTCACTATCGTGCAACGGGTCAATTGCCAGGAAATGCAGAAGCTGATGGACAAATGAAACAACAGTCTTCAGGTATGAAACAAGACGGTGTCCTTGCAAAACTAGGTCGAAACTTGACTGCAGAAGCACGTGAAGGTAAGTTAGATCCGGTTATTGGACGTAATAAAGAAATCCAAGAAACTTCTGAAATTCTTTCTCGTCGCACAAAGAATAATCCAGTTCTCGTCGGTGATGCTGGTGTTGGTAAAACTGCAGTAGTAGAAGGATTGGCCCAAGCTATCGTGAACGGCGACGTTCCTGCAGCAATCAAGAACAAAGAGATCATTTCTATTGATATTTCTGGACTTGAAGCTGGTACTCAATACCGTGGTAGCTTTGAAGAAAACATTCAAAACTTGGTAAACGAAGTCAAAGAAGCTGGAAATATTATCCTCTTCTTCGACGAAATTCACCAAATTCTTGGTGCTGGTAGCACAGGTGATGGTCAAGGATCTAAAGGTCTTGCTGATATCTTGAAACCAGCTCTTTCACGTGGAGAATTGACAGTGATTGGCGCAACTACTCAAGATGAATACCGTAATACTATCTTGAAAAATGCAGCCCTTGCTCGTCGTTTCAACGAAGTGAAGGTTAATGCTCCATCAGCAGAGGATACTTTTAAAATCCTTCAAGGAATTCGTGATCTCTATCAACAACACCACAATGTTATTTTGCCAGATGAAGTCTTAAAAGCTGCCGTTGATTATTCTGTTCAGTATATTCCTCAACGTAGCTTGCCAGATAAGGCTATCGACCTTGTCGATGTTACGGCGGCTCACTTGGCAGCTCAGCATCCAGTAACAGATGTTCATGCTGTTGAACGTGAAATTGAGGTAGAAAAAGACAAGCAAGAAAAAGCAGTTGAGGCAGAAGATTTTGAAGCAGCTCTAAACTATAAAACACGCATTGCAGAATTGGAAAAGAAAATCGAAAACCATACAGAAGATATGAAGGTGACTGCAAGTGTCAACGATGTGGCTGAATCTGTGGAACGAATGACGGGTATCCCAGTGTCACAAATGGGAGCATCAGACATCGAACGTTTGAAAGATATGGCTCATCGTCTGCAAGACAAGGTGATTGGCCAAGACAAGGCAGTTGAAGCTGTAGCTCGTGCCATCCGTCGTAACCGTGCTGGTTTCGATGAAGGCAATCGCCCAATCGGTAGCTTCCTCTTTGTAGGTCCAACTGGGGTTGGTAAGACTGAACTTGCTAAACAATTGGCGCTAGATATGTTTGGAACCAAGGACGCAATCATTCGTTTGGATATGTCTGAATACAGTGACCGCACAGCCGTTTCTAAGCTAATTGGTACAACAGCAGGATATGTGGGTTATGATGACAATAGCAATACCTTAACAGAACGTGTGCGTCGCAATCCTTATTCTATCATTCTCTTGGACGAGATTGAAAAGGCTGATCCTCAAGTGATCACTCTTCTCCTCCAAGTCTTGGATGACGGTCGTTTGACAGATGGTCAAGGAAATACGGTGAACTTCAAGAACACTGTTATTATCGCAACATCAAATGCTGGATTTGGCTATGAAGCCAACTTGACAGAAGATGCGGACAAACCAGAATTGATGGACCGTTTGAAACCATTCTTCCGTCCAGAATTCCTCAACCGCTTTAACGCAGTTATCGAGTTCTCACACTTGACGAAGGACGATCTTTCTAAGATTGTAGATTTGATGTTGGCTGAAGTTAACCAAACCTTGGCTAAGAAAGACATTGATTTGGTAGTCAGTCAAGCAGCTAAAGACTATATCACAGAAGAAGGCTATGACGAAGTCATGGGTGTTCGTCCACTCCGTCGGGTAGTTGAACAACAAATCCGTGACAAAGTGACAGACTTCCACTTGGATCATCTAGATGCCAAACATCTGGAAGCAGATATGGAAGATGGTGGTTTAGTTATTCGTGAAAAAGCCTAACTCAAGATTTTGAGAATAAAAAAGAAGGAACCAGCTGAAAAAACTGGTTCCTTTTGTATTTAAATCACATGGCGTTCAAAGGCATCATCTGAGATTCCTTGGTCCAAGATGAGTTTAGCCCATTCTTTAGCAGAAAAAAGGCTGTGGTCCTTGTAGTTTCCGCAAGATTCGATGGTTGTTCCAGGGACATCTTCCCAAGTAGTAGTTTCAGCGATTTCCTTGAGCGAATCCTTGATAACAGCTGCAATCTCGGCGCTGGTATGGCGACCCCACATAATCATGTGGAAACCTGTACGGCAGCCAAATGGCGAACAGTCAATCATACCGTCAATTCGGGTACGGATGAGTTTGGCTAAGAGGTGTTCAATGGTGTGAAGGCCAGCGGTAGGGATAGAGTCCTCATTTGGTTGTACCAAGCGAATATCATAATTGGAGATGATGTCTCCCTTTGGCCCTGTTTCTTCCCCAATCAAGCGGACATAAGGTGCTTTAACAATAGTGTGGTCAAGTTCAAAACTTTCAACAATAACTTCTTTTGACATGGTAAATCCTTTCAGTTTTCTTCTTTCATTATAACATAAAGCCGGCTCTTGAGGCAGAGAGAAAACCTCTCCGAGGTTGGAGAGGTTGAAATCTTTATTTACGATACAAGCGGTCGTATTGGTAGTAAGGGTCAAAGGTTACGTTGATACCCAGTTTACGAAGGACATTCTTGTCTTCATCGGTTAAGATGATGGTTGAGTGGGCTTCGCTTCCTTTGAGGTTGCCAAGTTCTTCCATAGCACGAGCAGCATCAGGATTTTCTGTAGCTGTGATAGCAAGTGCAATCAAAATTTCATTTGAATGTAGGCGTGGATTACGGCTACCGAGATGATCGATTTTAAGACCTTGGATTGGCTTAACAACTTCAGGCTCGATTAGTTTTACTTCCTTGGCAATGTTAGCTGATTTCTTGATGGCGTTGATAAGAGCAGCGGCTGTAGGACCAAAGAGTTCTGAGTTCTTACCAGTGACAATTTCCCCATTTGGCAATTCAAGGGCTAGAGCTGGTCCGCCAGTTTCTTCTGCTTTTTGGCGTGCAGCAACAGCAACCTTACGGTCTGCAGGTGTGATACCGAGGTCGTTCATAAGCAACTCGATTTTCTTGACAGCAGCTTCGCCAACTTTTTCGGCTTTAAAATCAAGAACAGTTTGATAGTAACGGCGGATGATTTCTTGTTTAGAAGCTTCGATAGCAGCCTCATCATCTGTAATAGCGAAACCAACCATGTTGACACCCATGTCTGTTGGTGAAGCGTATGGAGATTCACCAAGGATACGTTCCAACATACGTTTGAGCACTGGGAAGATTTCGATATCACGGTTGTAGTTGACAGTGGTTTCTCCATAGGTTTGAAGATGGAAAGGATCAATCATGTTGACATCATCAAGGTCAGCTGTAGCAGCTTCATAAGCCAAGTTGACTGGATGATGAAGGGGAAGATTCCAAACTGGGAAGGTTTCAAATTTAGCGTAGCCAGACTTGATGCCATTGATTTGGTCGTGGTACATATTGGACATACACGTTGCCAATTTTCCAGAACCAGGTCCAGGAGCGGTTACGACAATCAAGTTACGACTGGTTTTGATGTAGTCATTTTTCCCCATTCCTTCGGGTGAAATGATGTGATCCATATCCGTCGGATATCCTTTGATTGGATAATGAAGATAAGAATCAATTCCGTTTTTATCAAGTTGGTTGCGGAAGGCATCTGCAGCTGGTTGACCAGCGTACTGTGTGATGACAACGGAGCCAACAAAAATTCCCAATTCATTGAATTTGTCAATCAAACGAAGAACTTCTTGGTCATAAGAAATGCCCAAGTCACCACGTGCTTTGGAATGCTCGATATTGCTAGCATTAATAGCAATCACAACCTCAACTTGCTCTTTCAATTCTTGTAAGAGCTTGATTTTGTTGTCAGGCTCATAACCAGGAAGGACACGAGCGGCGTGGAAATCTTCTAACATTTTGCCACCAAACTCTAAGTAGAGCTTGCCGTCAAATTGGTTAATGCGCTCCAAAATGTGGTCGCGCTGTAGATTCAAATATTGTTCAGAACTAAAAGCTTGTTTTTTCATTTTTTTACCTCTGACCTCTATTATAATAAAAAATTGGAAGTTAGGAAACTATGGAGTTAAAAAAGGAATCAAAAAGATTAGGCAAACGCTTGCACAAAACTCTGAAAAGCGCTATCATAGACTATAGATTATTAAAATAATGAGGTAAGAAGATGCAAGAAAAATGGTGGCACAACGCCGTAGTCTATCAAGTTTATCCTAAGAGCTTTATGGATAGCAACGGAGATGGAATTGGCGATTTGCCAGGTATTACCAGTAAGTTAGACTATCTAGCTAAGTTAGGAATTACAGCGATTTGGCTTTCTCCAGTTTATGACAGTCCTATGGATGATAATGGCTATGATATTGCTGATTATCAAGCGATTGCGGCTATTTTCGGGACCATGGAGGATATGGACCAACTGATCGCGGAAGCTAAGAAACGTGATATTCGTATCATCATGGACTTAGTGGTCAATCATACTTCAGATGAGCATGCTTGGTTTGTCGAGGCCTGTGAAAATCCTGATAGTCCTGAACGAGACTACTATATCTGGCGGGATGAACCCAACGATTTGGAGTCTATCTTTAGTGGGTCTGCTTGGGAGTACGATGAAAAGTCAGGTCAGTACTATCTCCACTTTTTCAGCAAGAAGCAACCTGATCTCAACTGGGAAAATGAAAAACTTCGTCAGAAAATTTATGAGATGATGAATTTCTGGATTGATAAAGGCATTGGTGGTTTCCGCATGGATGTCATTGACATGATTGGGAAAATTCCTGACGAGAAAGTAGTCAATAATGGTCCTATGCTCCACCCTTATCTCAAGGAGATGAATCAGGCGACCTTTGGAGATAAGAATCTCTTGACAGTAGGGGAGACTTGGGGAGCAACGCCTGAGATTGCTAAGTTCTACTCAGATCCAAAGGGACAAGAATTGTCTATGGTCTTCCAGTTTGAACATATCGGTCTTCAGTATCAGGAAGGTCAGCCTAAATGGCACTATCAAAAAGAGCTGAATATCGCTAAGTTGAAAGAGATTTTCAATAAATGGCAGACAGAATTAGGAGTTGAGGATGGCTGGAATTCGCTCTTCTGGAACAATCATGACCTTCCTCGTATCGTATCAATCTGGGGAAATGACCAAGAATACCGCGAAAAATCTGCCAAAGCCTTTGTAATCTTACTTCACCTCATGAAAGGAACACCTTATATCTACCAAGGTGAGGAAATTGGGATGACAAATTATCCGTTTGAAACGCTGGATCAAGTAGAAGATATTGAATCCCTCAACTATGCGCGTGAAGCTCTTGAAAAAGGTGTTCCGATGGAAGAAATCATGGACAGTATCCGTGTCATTGGTCGTGACAATGCCCGTACCCCTATGCAATGGGACGAGAGCAAAAATGCTGGTTTCTCAACAGGTCAACCTTGGTTGGCAGTGAATCCAAACTATCAAGCAATCAACGTTCAAGTGGCGCTGGCAAATCCAGATTCTATTTTCTATACCTATCAGAAACTGGTCCAAATACGTAAGGAGAATAGCTGGCTGATTCGAGCTAACTTTGAACTCTTGGAAACAACTGACAAGGTCTTTGCCTATATCCGTAAAGATGGGGACCGTCGTTTTCTAGTTGTGGCTAACTTGTCCAATGAAGAGCAAGACTTGACCGTAGAAGGAAACGTCAAATCGGTCTTGATTGAAAACACCGTGGCTCAGGAAGTCTTTGAAAAACAAATCTTAGCTCCATGGGATGCTTTCTGTGTGGAAATGACTGACTAAAAAGTGAGAACCTCAAGCTTATAGAGTTTGAGGTTTTGCTAAAAGTTTTTTAGAGAATTCTTTTAAATAGATTTTTTAGAATTTTCTAAAAAATCTGTCAAAAGCTCTTGCTTTTATAATAAAATAGGGTATAATAGTGAAAATACTATTTTGAAGGAGATTATTTATGCAATCGAAAAAGTGGCTCTTAGGAGCGGGAGTGACCTTGAGTGCGGCCCTTCTTTTGGCAGCTTGTGGTAAAAGTGATAAGAAAGCAGATGCCCCGAGGAGCTTTTCTTATGTTTATGCAGTGGATCCGTCTTCCTTGGATTATAGCGTTACGAGTAAAAGTTCTACTTCTGACGTGATTGGTAATGTTGTTGATGGTCTTTTAGAGAATGATAAATATGGGAATCTTGTTCCGTCTTTAGCAGAGGATTGGACTGTTTCAACCGATGGTTTGACTTACACTTACAAACTTCGTAAGGGGGTGAAGTGGTATACTTCTGAAGGAGAGGAGTATGCAGAAGTTAAGGCGCAGGATTTTGTTACAGGTCTGAAGCATGCAGCAGATGCTAAGTCAGATGGTCTTTCTTTGATTGAAAAATCAATCAAAGGTTTGGAGGCTTATGTTAGTGGTGAGACCAATGATTTTTCAACTGTAGGTGTTAAAGCTCTTGATGATTATACGGTAGAATATACCCTTAATAAACCAGAAAGTTTTTGGAACTCTAAAGTAACAACAGCAACCATGCTCCCTGTAAATGAAGAATTTTTGAATGCAACAGGCAAGGATTACGGAGCGCCAACCCCATCAAGTATTCTTTACAATGGTCCATATTTTTTGAAATCTTTGATTTCTAAATCTGTGATTGAATATGAAAAAAATCCTAACTATTGGGATAAGGAAAATGTCAAGATTGATAATGTAAAATTAACATTCTATGATGGTTCAGATCAAGAATCCTTAATTCGTAGCTTTACACAAGGTGCCTATACCACTGCACGTCTTTTTCCAGCAAGCTCAAACTTTGAGTCAACTAAGAAAGAGTACGGAGATAAGATTGTCTATAGTCCACAAGAGGCAACAAGCTACTACCTCACTGTGAACGTAAACCGCCAGTCTTACAATAAAACAGCTAAAACAGATGAGTCACAAAAAACATCAACAAAAGAAGCTCTTCTCAATAAGAACTTCCGTCAGGCTCTTAATTTTGCATTTAATCGCCACGCCTATACAGCTCAATTAAATGGCGAAGAAGGTGCGGATAAGATTATTCGTAATAGTCTAGTGCCAGATAACTATGTTCAAGTAGCTGGGAAGACTTTCGGGCAGCTGGTTCAGGATGAACTGCTGAAATATGGAGAGCAATGGAAAGATGTGACTCTCACAGATGGCAAGGATACAATTTACAATCCTACAAAGGCCAAGTCTGCGTTTGAGAAAGCGAAGTCAGAATTGCAAACAAAGGGAGTAAGTTTCCCGATTCATTTGGATGTACCAGTAGAACAGACGGATGTAGTTGCAGTTCAACAGACAAATTCATTAAAACAATCGATTGAAGAAACATTGGGAACTGAGAATGTAATTATAGATGTTCTTCAAATGACGGATAATGAGAAGGAAATTATTACTTCTCAAGCTAAAGTTCCAACCCAAAAAGATTATGATTTGAATGGAACTGGTTGGGGACCAGATTATCAAGATCCAGCAACCTATCTCAATATTTTAGATGCTAAGAAGGGTTCTGCTTTGAAGCATCTAGGTATAACAAAGGGCAAGGATCCTGAAGTCATGGCGAAAGTTGGATTGGATGAATACAAGAAGCTTTTGGATGATGCTGCATCTGAGACAAGTAATCTTGATAAACGATACGAAAAGTATGCTAAAGCACAGGCTTGGGTTACTGATAGTTCACTTCTTATTCCAGTTGCTTCTTCAGGGGGCTCTCCTATGGTTAGTCGTACTGTTCCATTTACCAAAGCTTATTCACAGGTCGGTATTAAGGGGGATCCATTTATTTTTAAAGGAATGGAACTTCAAAATGATATTGTGACAACTAAAGAGTATGATGCGGCCTTCAAAAAGTGGCAAAAGGAAAAACTGGAATCGAATGCTCAGTATCAAAAGGATTTAGAAAAGCACATAAAATAACGTGAATGAGATTCTTGCTTTCGTTAGGTTATCAGTTAATTCATTGATATTTAAATGATAAATCGCATAAAAACAAGGGAGGACTGTATGAAAGACAGAAATCCTTTGTTTTTTTATGACTAAAGTTTATAAACTTTCATTCTAGAAATTCAATTAACTTTACAAATTCCCACTATTTTGGTAAAATAAACCTATGTTATAAAAACTAACATAAAGGAGAAAGAAGATGACTACAAAAAAGCGTATCCTTAGTGCAGGTCTGACTGTTGCAGCTGCCTTGCTGTTAACTGCTTGCGGACAATCAGGTTCAGATACAAAAACTTACTCATCAACCTTTAGTGGAAACCCAACTACATTTAACTACTTATTAGACTACTACGCTGATAATACAGCTATTATTACTAACCTAGTTGATGGTTTGCTTGAAAATGACAACCACGGAAACCTAGTTCCATCTTTGGCAGAGGACTGGTCTGTTTCAAGCGACGGTCTGACTTATACCTATAAACTGAGAAAAGATGCCAAATGGTTTACGGCTGACGGTGAAGAGTATGCCCCAGTCAAGGCACAAGATTTTGTGACAGGTATCAAATACGCAGTGGATAATAAATCCCAGGCCATTGACTTGATTCAAAACTCAATCAAGGGCTTGAATGATTATATTACAGGAGCGGATTCTGACTTTTCTAAGGTTGGAGTGAAAGCCATTGATGACCATACTGTTGAGTATACTTTGGCGCGCCCAGAACCTTACTGGAACTCAAAAACAACCAACAGTATTCTTTTCCCAGTGAATGAAGAGTTTCTAAACTCAAAAGGGAAAGATTTTGGTACCCTATCTCCAGATAGCATTCTCTACAGCGGACCTTATTTGTTAAAAGATTTCACATCAAAATCATCGATCGAGTATGTGAAAAATCCGCATTATTATGATCATGACAAAGTATCGATTGAACACGTAAAATTGGCCTATTTTGATGGTTCAGACCAAGAATTGACCATCCGTAACTTTGAAAGTGGAGCCTATTCTATCGCTGGGGTTTATCCAAATAGTTCTAACTTTGCCAAGACCAAGGAGAAATATAAGGATAATATCGTCTATAGCTTGCAGGACAAGACTTCTTGGTACTTCAATTTTAACGTCAATCGTAAGGCTTACAACCACACTGCTAAAACAACAGATGAGCAGAAGAAGTCAACTGAGACAGCTGTCTTGAACAAGAACTTCCGTCAAGCGGTGAACTTTGCCTTGGATCGCACAGCCTATTCTGCTCAGTCAAATGGGGAAGAAGCGGCTAGCAAGACCCTTCGTAACACCCTAGTGCCTCCTACATTTGTCCAAGTGGGAGACAAGACCTTTGGAGAAGTAGTCGCTTCTAAATTGGTCAACTACGGAACAGAATGGTCAGGTATTAACTTGGCAGATGCTCAGGATGCCTACTTTAACAAAGAAAAAGCCCAAGCAAAATTTGCGGAAGCTAAAAAAGAATTGGCCAGTCAAGGTGTGACTTTCCCTATTCACTTGGATGTGGCTGTTGATCAAACAAGTAAAAATGCTGTGACAGGCATGAACTCAGTTAAGCAGACCCTTGAGTCAGTTTTAGGTGCTGATAACATTGTCATTGATGTTCAGCAACTTTCAACAGATGATTTTAATAACGTAGCCTTCTTGGCACCGACACCAGCTGATCGAGACTACGATTTGAACTTTGATGGTTGGGTAGGTGACTACCAAGATCCGTCAACTTATCTCAATCCTTTCAATGCTGAGGATGGATTCTATCTCAAAATTTTTGGTCTAGATGCTCAGGAAGATAAAGCTAAAATTGCTAGTCTGGGTCTTGATACCTACACCAAGATGCTCAAAGATGCAGATAGTGAAAATAAAGACGTAGCTAAACGCTATGAAAAATATGCTGAAGCACAGGCTTGGATGATTGACAATTCTCTGATTATGTCAGCTATGTCAAGTGGTGGAACAGCATCTGTCACCAAAGTGACGCCATTTACAAGAGGTTATTCATTGGTCGGCATCAAGGGTGATGGCAATAACTACAAGTACATGAAACTGCAAAAAGACACTGTGACAACCAAACAGTTTGAAGAAGCGAAGACTAAATGGGAGCAAGAAAGCAAAAAAGCAATCGAAAAAGCTCAAAAAGAAGCAGAAAATCATGTTAAATAATGATGAGCGAGGTTCCGTAAGGGACCTCGTTTATTGTATTTCACAGCAATATATTAAAAGTTAAAACGTAGAAGTTTAGTGAGATATTGAGGATACTTTACTTGGAGAGTATGTATCATACAATGTACTGTTGATGATGTATTTTATGATATAATAAAGTGAAATGAAATAAAAATTGATAATAGAGGTATATCGTGAGTAGATCTTCGAAACGAGCTCGTCAGGGTAAAACAAAAATATTGATTAGTTGGGGGTTGCTAGCTATCTATGCAGTACTAGCAGTCTTTTTATTGTTTTTGATTTTCAAATACAATATGCTAGCCTTCCGATATCTGAACATAGTAGTTACCGTCCTAATTGTAGCCTTAGCTGTCTTGTGCTTCTTTTTAATTCGGTCTAAGAAAGCTAAAAATCTAACGCTGATTTTATTACTACTTGGTATTTTGATTAATGGGACTTCCCTCTTTGTTGTAAGTCAGTTCATTGGATTTACTAGTCGTTTGAATGCAACATCAAATTACTCAAATTATTCGATGAGTATTGCGGTGTTAGCAGATAGTCCAATTGAGAATATCAGTCAGGTAACCAGTGTAATGGGGCCTACTGGGACGGATAAGGACAATATCCAACAGTTACTGAATGATCTGAAGGCTAGTCAAAATAAGGAATTGACAGTCGAAGAAAGCAGTTCTTATCTTGCGGCCTATAAGAGCTTGTTAGCTGGAGATACAAAGGCAATCCTTCTAAACAGTGTCTTTGAAAATATAATCGAATCAGAATATCCAGACTATGCTTCAAAGATTAAGAAAATCTATACCAAAGAATTAACTAAGAAGGTTGAAACTCCAAAGGATGTCAAAGGTGACAGTTTCAACGTTTATATCAGCGGAATTGATACTTACGGTCCAATTAGTTCAGTTTCTCGTTCTGATGTCAATATCATTATGACAGTGAATCGTGAAACTAAAAAGATTCTCTTGACCACAACACCTCGTGATTCCTATGTTCCGATTGCAGACGGAGGGAATAATCAAAAAGATAAGTTGACTCATGCGGGTATTTATGGAGTAGATGCTTCGATTCATACACTGGAAAATCTCTATGGTATTGACTTGAACTATTATGCTCGTTTGAATTTCACCTCTTTCTTGAAATTGATTGATTTACTCGGTGGAGTTGATGTTTATAATGACCAAGAATTTACTGCTCATACAAATGGGAAGTTCTATCCTGTAGGAAGTGTTCATCTTGACTCGGAGCAAACTCTTAGCTTTGTACGAGAGCGTTATTCATTGGCAGATGGAGACCGAGATCGTGGTCGCAACCAGCAAAAGGTTATTGTCGCTATTTTGCGAAAGTTAACCTCGACAGAAGCTTTGAAAAATTATGACAGTATTATAAAGGGACTACAAGATTCCTTACAAACCAATATGCCACTTGAAACCATGATGAACATGGCCAATGCCCAACTTGAGAGTGGTGGAACTTATAAGATTAATTCGCAAGATCTTAAAGGAACAGGGCGTATGGATTTACCATCCTATGCCATGCCTGATAGCAACCTTTACATGATGGAGATAAGCGATAGCAGTTTAGAATCAGTCAAGGCTGCAATCAATGATGTGATGGAAGGGAAATAAGACAAATTGATATTCATTCGCATATCGTATTTGGTGTGGATGATGGTTTAAAATCTAAGCAAGAAAGCAAGGTCCTTTTGACAGAAGCCTATGGACAAGAAGTACGGACTTGAGATGTAAAACATACAATTGTAACATCGATTAAAGTTATCCATCTTGTACAATTGCTACAACAGTTTGTTAAAAAATAAAAGGAGGGGGTTATGTACGATTATCTTGTCGTTGGTGCTGGTCTTTTTGGTGCAGTATTTGCCCATGAAGCAGCCCTAAAAGGAAAAAAAGTAAAAGTCATTGAAAAACGAGATCATATCGCGGGTAATATCTATACTCGTGAAGAGGAAGGAATTCAAGTTCATCAATATGGAGCTCATATCTTCCATACTTCTGACAAGGAGATTTGGGACTATGTAAATCAGTTTGCAGAGTTTAACCGTTATACAAATTCTCCTGTCGCAAATTATAAGGGAGAGATTTATAATCTTCCTTTTAATATGAATACCTTCAATAAACTTTGGGGAGTTGTAACGCCAGCAGAAGCACAGGCTAAGATTGATGAGCAACGTGCTGTTTTAAATGGCAAAACTCCTGAAAATTTGGAAGAACAGGCTATTTCTTTTGTAGGTACAGACATCTACGAAAAATTAATCAAAGATTATACAGAGAAACAGTGGGGCAAGCCAACTACGGAACTTCCAGCCTTTATCATTCGCCGTTTGCCAGTACGCCTGACCTATGATAACAACTATTTTAATGATACCTATCAAGGGATTCCAATAGGTGGCTACACTCAAATAGTTGAAAAAATGTTGGAACATGAAAATATTGATGTAGAAACAAATGTTGATTTCTTTGCGAATAAAGAACAATATCTGAAAGACTTCCCTAAGATTGTCTTTACTGGTATGATTGATGAATTCTTTGACTATAAGTTGGGTGAACTAGAGTATCGTAGTCTTCGTTTTGAAAATGAGACCTTGGATATGGAAAATTACCAAGGAAATGCAGTTGTGAACTACACAGATGCAGAAACTCCATATACTCGTATTATTGAACACAAACATTTTGAGTTTGGGAATCAAGCAAAGACTATCATTACTAAAGAACATTCTAAAACATGGGAAAAAGGTGATGAGCCTTATTATCCAGTAAATAATGATCGTAATAATCATTTGTATAAATCATATAAAAAATTGGCAGATGAACAAGGGAATGTTATCTTTGGTGGTCGTTTAGGACACTATCGTTATTACGATATGCACCAAGTAATTGGAGCAGCTTTACAGTGTGTAAGAAATGAGTTAGATTAAACACCTAGAACTGTTATCAGTTGCTATTTACAAATATGATCAATAATTCCTTGACTACGTAATGTAGTTGAGGGGTTTTTGATATTATTCATATTTTTGCGAAGTTATTGTTTAAAAAATAATTTTCAAAAATTCAGAAAATTGTATTGACAGGACTCAAAAAAGGGGCTATAATGAATAAAAAAACAAAGGAGAAGACTATGAAAACAAGGAAAGTATTGGCTTTTGCGGGAGTGACTTTATTAGCAGCGGGTGTTTTAGCTGCTTGTTCTGGGGGCTCAGGCGCTAAAGGTGAGCAGACCTTTGCATTTACATACGAGAAAGATCCTGATAATCTTAATTATTTAACAACTGGCAAAGCTTCAACATCTGATATTACTAGTAATGTGATTGACGGATTGCTTGAAAATGATAAGTATGGAAACCTTATTCCTTCATTGGCAGAAGACTGGTCGGTTTCTAAGGATGGCTTGACTTATACTTATAAGATTCGTCAGGATGCCAAGTGGTATACATCTGAGGGAGAAGAGTATGCTCCTGTTAAGGCTCAGGACTTTGTGACAGGTCTTAAATATGCAACAGATAAGAAATCAGAAGCCCTTTACTTGGTACAAGATTCAATTAAAGGTTTGGACGCATACGCTAAAGGGGAAAATAAAGATTTCTCTCAAGTTGGGATTAAAGCCCTTGACGATCAAACGATTCAATACACGTTGAACAAACCGGAAAGTTTTTGGAATTCTAAAATAACCATGGGTGTGCTTGCGCCAGTCAATGAAGAGTTTTTGAACTCAAAAGGGGATGATTTTGCCAAAGCTACGGATCCAAATAGTCTCTTGTATAACGGTCCTTATTTGTTGAAATCTCTTGTGACCAAATCCTCTGTTGAATTTGTGAAAAATCCGAACTACTGGGATAAGGACAATGTACATATTGATAAGGTCAAATTGTCATTCTGGGATGGTCAAGATACCAGCAAACCAGCAGAAAACTTTAAAGATGGAAGCTTTACGGCAGCTCGTCTCTTTCCAACAAATGCAAGTTTCGCAGAGCTTGAGAAAGAGATGAAGGATAATATTGTCTATACTCAACAAGACTCTACTACGTATCTAGTGGGAACAAATATTGATCGTCAGTCCTATAAATATACTTCTAAGACTAGTGACGAACAAAAGACTTCTACTAAAAAGGCTCTCTTAAATAAGGATTTCCGCCAAGCTATTGCCTTTGGTTTTGACCGTACAGCTTATGCCTCTCAGCTAAATGGAGAAACTGGAGCAAGCAAAATCTTGCGCAATCTCTTTGTTCCACCAACATTTGTTCAAGCAGATGGGAAAAACTTTGGCGATATGGTCAAAGAAAAATTGGTGACTTATGGGGATGAATGGAAGGATGTTAATCTTGCCGATGCACAGGATGGCCTTTACAATCCAGAGAAAGCCAAGGCTGAATTTGCTAAAGCTAAATCAGCCTTACAAGCAGAAGGAGTCCAATTCCCAATTCACCTAGATATGCCTGTTGACCAAACAGCAACTACAAAAGTTCAGCGCGTGCAATCTATGAAACAATCCTTGGAAGCGACTTTAGGAACTGATAATGTCATTATTGATATTCAACAACTACAAAAAGATGAAGTAAACAATATTACATATTTTGCTGAAAATGCTGCTGGCGAAGACTGGGATTTATCAGATAATGTCGGTTGGGGTCCAGACTTTGCCGATCCATCAACTTACCTTGACATCATCAAACCATCTGTAGGAGAAAGTACTAAAACATATTTAGGATTTGACTCAGGGAAAGATAATGTAGCTGCTAAAAAAGTAGGTCTATATGACTACGAGAAATTGGTTACAGAAGCTGGTGATGAGTCTATAGATGTTGCTAAACGATATGATAAATACGCTGCAGCTCAAGCTTGGTTGACAGATAGTGCTTTGATTATTCCAACTACATCTCGTACAGGGCGTCCAATCTTGTCTAAGATGGTACCATTTACAATACCATTTGCATTGTCAGGAAACAAAGGAACAAGTGAACCACTCTTGTATAAATACCTTGAACTTCAAGACAAGGCAGTCACTGCAGATGAATACCAAAAAGCCCAAGATAAATGGATGAAAGAAAAAGAAGAGTCCAATAAAAAAGCGCAAGAAGAGCTCGCAAAACATGTGAAATAAGATAAAAAGAAGTTAGTTGTTCGCTAACTTCTTTTGGTTTATCGAAAATGAATTGGTGCCGATCATCGCTTTTAGATATGATAGATTCTATTTTGTTGAAGAAAAAATCCTGAGAATAAAGGCTCAGGATTTTCTTTCATCTCACTGTTGTGGTTGCTGTTGAACTTGTGGATTTTGTGGCGTTGGTTGTACTGATTGTGTCGGCTGAACAGCCTGACCAGCTTGTCCTTGATTAGGATCAGTTGCTGGAGCATTATTGGGTTGTTGACCAACCGTAGTACTTGCCTGTGTAGTTGAACTTTCAGCTGTTGAGGATTGTTGAGTAGAGGATTCAGTCCATATTGGGCGAGCTCCATTTTTGAATACAAATTCCCCGTTTCTGAAAAGTCCGTCTGGCATCGTCCAGTCTTCTGGATGAGTATCTTCTGATAGATACGTTATCATTGAGCGATAAACTTTAGCTGCAACTAGGAAACCATCTCCAACGATAGGAGTTAAACGATTCGAATAACCTGTCCATACAGCCATAGAATACTTACGAGTATAACCAACAAACATTTCATCTGGAGCTACATAGCCAGTGTTCTTGATGTGTTTCTCAATTTCATCATCTGTGTAGTTAGAAGTACCTGTCTTACCAGCTTGCGCTAACCATGGGAGATAGGCTCCACGACCAGTTCCGTATGCCAAGACGGTTTTCATCATTTCGGTCATCATGTAAGCAGTTGTTTCTTTCATAGCTCGTGTACCAGCATCTGAAAATTCTTTTTCACTACCGTCACTGAAGACGACCTTATTGATATACATGGGTTTGTGGTAAATTCCACCGTTGGCAAAGGCAGCATAAGCAGCAGCCATTTTTTCACTGCTTGCACCGTATTGTTTGTTAGATTCAGTTGTATTACTTGAAATGGCGTTTGCATAGTGGATGCTTGGATAATTGATACCTAAGCCATTTAGGAAAGTTTTAGCTCTATCTAGACCGACCTTATTCAAAGTTTCAACGGCTGTGACATTACGTGACTGTTGAAGTGCATACTGGATTGTAATGTTTCCAAAGTAGCCTTTATCCCAGTTGTAGACGGGAGTATCAGTACCTGGATAGTTATAAGGAACATCATGTACTATAGTTGCAGTAGAGTCATAGACTCCATATTCTAAAGCGGGAGCATAGTCAGTGATTGGTTTCATAGTAGAACCCCAGTCACGGTTGGTTTCAACGGCTTGGTTGATTCCGAAAGATACATTACTTGATTGGTGACGGGCACCTAACTGAGCAATGACTTTACCATTTGTTACATCAACGATAGTAGAAGCTACTTGAAGTTCATCATCTGGATAAGCGACATACTCATCTGTGTTATAAACATCCCAAAGTCGCTGCTGAACATCTTTGTCGACATTAGTATAGACTTCCATACCTGTAGTAAGAAGGTTGTAACCAGTTTCTTGTTCAACTTGGTCGATTACTTCTTTGAGGTAGTTGTCCATATAAGCTGGATAACTATTGGCTGACTTCAAACTTTGGAGACCGTCAGTGACGGGAGTATTAATAGCTTTTTCATAATCTTCTGCACTAATGTATTTTTGCCCTTTCATTTCTGAAAGTACCAAGTTACGACGCTCTAGAGCAGCTTCTGGATGGGAATAAGGATCATATTGGTTTGGAGCTTGAGGCATTCCAGCCAAGAGTGCTAACTGTGGCAAGCTTAAGTCCTTCAAGTCTTTTCCATAGTAATTTTGGGCTGCGGTTTGCATTCCATAGTTACCGTTGGACATGTAGACTTTATTGATGTAATAGGTCAGGATTTCTTGCTTGGTTGCTTTTTGCTCTAGTTGAACGGCTAGCCAAGCTTCTTGAGCTTTACGTGACAAGGTTTGATCAGCAGTTGAAGTAGAAAAATAAGTCAATTTAATTAATTGTTGTGTCAAGGTTGAGGCACCTTGTAGACCTCCTCCTTGTAGATTTCTCAATGCTGCCCCCATGATACGAATAGTATCAACACCTCTATGATCAAAGAAACGGTGGTCTTCGATAGACACAATTGCCTTGACTAAGTCAGTAGGAATTTCATTTGCCTGAGCATTTACGCGACGTTCAGATCCAAGGTCAGCAATCAGTTCGTTTTTGTTGTCATAAATCTTGCTAGAGGTTGTCGCAACTAATTTACTTTCAGATAAGGCTGGAGCCTTGCTAACAAAGTAGAGGAAGACACCACCACCTAGTAGAAATAAAGCGATAAATAAGGCAAGGAATGTAATTCCCATATACTTTAAGAATCGCAGAATAATTTGTTTGTTCATCTTGTTTTACCACCTAGTAAATGTTCTTTGATAATGTCGAGATAGGGAATTTGAGGGAAAGCTCCCTGCTTTACTAAATATCCGTTTTCTCGAATATATCCAAGTGGCATTGATTTTTGACCCTTATCTTGATGATAAAAACGAATCAAATCAAGTGCCGGTAACAAGTAAGTTTCTTGTTGAGAAGAAAAATGAAGTAGAACGAAGCAAATGCCCTGCTGTTCCAGAACTTGTTCCATATGTTGAATCTGATGAAGATGGAAGTTTTTTAGTGGAATAGCATTTTTTTGTCGTGTTTCCTTGGCTTCAAAGTCAATGTAATGTCCTCTATACACGCCAGAGTAATCTGTTGTGGAAGCTTGTCTAAAATAGGCCTCTACAATTTTGGCTCGACTACGTTGAGGATAGTCTACTCGAACGATCTGAACAGGCGTCGGTTTTTTGTGGATAACTGCCATGCCATGTGTCAGATAGTAGTCGTTGGTAGCGTTAATCATCTTTTCAAAAGTCATTCCTCGATTTGCGAAATTTTTTGGTTGAGAAATAGATGTTTGGTTTTTTTTTGATGAAATTTTATGAGGATAGTTGACCATATTTCTCCTTATTGGTACAATAACATCACTCTATTATACCATAAAATATAAAGAAAGGTGTAAAAATGACTAGAGCTTTAATTATGGGCTATTCTAGCTTTGATTTGGGTGTCTTTAACGAAAAAGATATCAGGTTAAAAATTATAAAGAAAGCGATTAGAAGAGATTTAGAAAACTTAGCAGAAGAGGGGCTTAAATGGCTGGTCTTTACTGGGAGCTTGGGATTTGAATCCTGGGTTCTTGATGTCGCAAATGAAATGAAAGATGAGTATGATTTCAGCCTAGCGACTATTTTTGATTTTGAAACGCACGGGGAAAATTGGAATGAAGCGAATCAGCTTAAACTTAGCCAATTCAAGCAAGTAGATTTTGTTAAATATGCCTATCCCAAGTATGAAAACAAGGGGCAACTACGTGATTACCAACGATTTTTACTGGAAAATACTGATTTAGCCTATTTTTTCTATGACCCAGAAAATGAGACCAAATTAAAATTTATGGACAAGCTGATGACAAATCAGGAAGGCTATCGTATAAAAAGGCTAACCTTTGAAGACTTAAATGAGCTGGTAGAAAATTTTTCTGAAAAGTAAGCCTTTGACCTTGATTTTTGTTTGCCTTTTTTTATATAATAATACTATTAGAAATTGAGAATGGAGAGAGAGATGGCAGGTATTATTTTTTCAGCAAAAGATATTTTTGAGCAAGAGTTTGGACGTGAAGTTCGTGGGTATAGTAAGGTTGAAGTTGATGAATTTTTGGACGATGTCATCAAGGACTATGAAACTTATGCTGCCCTAGTCAAGTCTCTCCGCCAAGAAATTGCTGAGTTGAAAGAAGAATTAGCTCGTAAACCGAAATCCTCACCAGTTCAATCAGAGCCTATTGAAGTGGCGACTACAAGTTCTATGACGAATTTTGATATTTTGAAACGCTTGAATCGTCTCGAAAAAGAAGTATTTGGTAAACAAATTTTGGATAACTCTGATTTATAAGAGCTTATTTGAAAAATGCAATTTTTGGATAATCGCATGAAGAGAATTTCTTTTCATGAGGAAAGTCCATGCTAGCACAGGCTGTGATGCCTGTAGTGTTTGTGCTAGGCGAAACCATAAGCCTAGGGACGAGAAATCGTTACGGCAGTTGAAATGGCTAAGTCTTTGGATAGGTCAGAGTAGGCTTGAAAGTGCCACAGTGACGAAGTCTTTCTGGAAACGGAGAGAGTGGAACGCGGTAAACCCCTCAAGCTAGCAACCCAAATTTTGGTCGGGGCATGGAGTGCACGGAAACGAACGTAGTACTCTGACTGCTATCAGCTCTATGCTGTTAGTGGTAGACAGATGATTATCGAAGGAAGTGGTCCTAGTCACTTCTGGAACAAAACATGGCTTATAGAAAATTGCATATAGGTTGGGGCTGAGAAAACTTTCTCAACCTCATTTTTTAAAGTGGACATATAGAAAGGTCTTGCAAGACTGTAACATGAAAAAAGAATTTAATTTAATTGCAACTGTGGCAGCAGGTCTTGAAGCTGTTGTGGGACGAGAAGTGCGAGAGTTGGGCTACGATTGTCAAGTTGAAAATGGTCGTGTTCGTTTTCAAGGAGACATGAGAGCTATTATCGAGACCAACCTCTGGCTTCGGGCGGCAGACCGTATCAAGATCATCGTAGGAACTTTTCCTGCTAAGACTTTTGAGGAGTTGTTTCAGGGAGTTTTCGCCCTAGATTGGGAAAATTATTTACCACTCGGAGCTCGATTCCCGATTTCAAAAGCCAAATGTGTTAAATCTAAGCTTCACAATGAACCCAGTGTACAGGCAATTTCAAAAAAGGCTGTTGTTAAGAAATTGCAGAAACACTATGCCCGTCCAGAAGGCGTTCCTCTGATGGAGAATGGTCCTGAGTTCAAGCTTGAGGTCTCTATTCTCAAAGACATAGCAACGGTCATGATTGATACGACAGGATCCAGTCTCTTTAAACGTGGCTATCGTACAGAAAAAGGTGGGGCTCCTATCAAGGAAAATATGGCAGCAGCTATTTTGCAACTTTCTAACTGGTATCCAGACAAGCCCTTGATTGATCCAACCTGTGGTTCAGGAACTTTCTGTATCGAGGCAGTTATGATTGCCAGAAAGATGGCTCCAGGGCTTCGTCGCTCCTTTGCTTTTGAGGAATGGAACTGGATTAGCGATCGTTTGATCCAAGAAGTACGCACTGAAGCAGCTAAGAAAGTGGATCGTGAACTGGAACTGGATATCATGGGTTGTGATATCGATGCACGTATGGTGGAAATTGCTAAGGCTAATGCTCAGGCAGCAGGGGTTGCAGGAGATATTACCTTTAAGCAGATGCGCGTGCAGGATTTACGTTCTGATAAAATCAATGGAGTGATTATCTCTAACCCACCTTATGGTGAACGCTTGTCAGATGATGCAGGAGTTACCAAGCTTTATGCTGAAATGGGTCAAGTATTTGCACCGCTGAAAACGTGGAGCAAGTTTATCCTAACTAGTGATGAAGCCTTTGAGACCAAATACGGTAGTCAGGCAGATAAGAAACGTAAGTTGTACAACGGAACCTTGAAAGTGGATCTGTATCAATATTTTGGTCAGCGTGTTAAACGCCAAGAGGTAAAATAGAAAGGTTATACTCATGAGTAAGAAAAGACGGAATCGTCATAAAAAAGAAAACCAAGAACCGCGATTTGATTTTGATGAAGCAAAAGAGTTAACAGTTGGTCAAGCTATTCGTAAAAATGAAGAAGTGGAAGCAGGGGTATTACCTGGAGATTCTATCTTAGACAAGTATGTGAAGCAACATAAAGATGAAATTGAGGCAGATAAGTTTGAAACACGTCAGTTTAGCAAGGATGATTTAGTTGAAAAAGAAGAGGTAGAGGAGACTCAGACTCTGGATAATTTGCTTCAAGAGCTTCGTGAGGAAACAGGAGTAACTTCTACAGCTCCAGAAGATGAGTTGAGTCAGTTCGATGATTTAGAATTCACACGCGATTCAGAAGTTCCCCCTGTCGAAGAATTTGAGACGGAAGAAGTACAATTGTTTGAAGGAGAAGAGGTTCCAATACTTTCTCGAGTTACGGATAGTGAAGATGGAGAAAGTAAGAAGAAATGGGTGCTTTACGGGATCCTAGCAGTGCTAGTGGTTCTTATCCTTGGAACTGCTTATTATGTTTACCGTCAAGTGAATCGCTCAACACAGGAAATCCAAACTTCTCAATCATCGTCTAGTGAGCAGAATATTCAGCCGATTTTAGAAGATTTCAATAGCCAATACGATGCCTTCTACACAGATAGCAATAAAACGGCTTTGAAAAATAGCCAGTTTGATAAACTGAGCCAACTTAAAACTTTGCTTGATAAGCTAGAAGGTAGTCGCGAACATACCCTTGCCAAATCGAAGTATGATAGTCTAGCAACGCAAATCAAGGCCATTCAAGATGTCAATGCACAATTTGAAAAACCGGCTATTGTGGATGGTGTTCTGGATACCAATGCAAAAGCTAAATCTGATGCTAAATTTACAGATATTAAAACTGGAAATACGGAGCTAGATAAATTGCTAGATAAGGCCATTAGTCTAGGTAAGAGCCAGCAAACAAGTGCTTCCAGCTCAAGTTCAAGTCAAACTAGCAACTCAAGCTCTAGTCAAGCAAATGAAAATACTGCTAGTGAGACAAGCCCAAGTAGTTCAAATACGACCTCAACGGAGACTAGAAGTTCTCGTAGTGAAGTCAATATGGGCGTATCAAGTGCGGGAGTTGCTGTTCAAAGAAGTGCCAGTCGTGTTTCTTATAATCAGTCTGCTATTGATGATAGTAACAACTCTGCTTGGGATTTCGCGGATGGCGTTTTGGAACAAATTCTAGCAACTTCACGTTCACGTGGTTATATCACTGGAAATCAATACATCCTCGAACGTGTCAATATCGTTAATGGAAATGGTTATTACAACCTCTACAAGCCAGACGGAACCTATCTCTTTACTCTTAACTGTAAGACAGGATACTTTGTTGGAAATGGTTCTGGACATGCGAATGACTTGGACTACTAAGCAGTCGTTACAAAATTCTTTCTTTTCAAAAGTAAAAATGATAAAATAAAACAAATTAAACAAGAGGAGTGTCAAATGACAAAAGCTAACTTTGGTGTCGTTGGTATGGCCGTAATGGGCCGTAACCTTGCCCTTAATATTGAATCTCGTGGTTACACAGTTGCTATCTACAATCGTAGTAAAGAAAAAACTGAAGATGTAATTGCTTGCCATCCTGAAAAGAACTTTGTACCAAGCTATGATGTTGAAAGTTTTGTAAACTCAATCGAAAAACCTCGTCGTATCATGCTGATGGTTCAAGCTGGACCTGGTACAGATGCTACTATCCAAGCCCTTCTTCCACACCTTGATAAGGGTGACATCTTGATCGACGGAGGAAACACTTTCTACAAAGATACTATCCGTCGTAATGAAGAATTGGCAAACTCAGGTATCAACTTTATCGGTACTGGGGTTTCTGGTGGTGAAAAAGGTGCCCTTGAAGGTCCTTCTATCATGCCAGGTGGACAAAAAGAAGCCTACGAATTGGTTGCTGACGTTCTTGAAGAAATCTCAGCTAAAGCACCAGAAGATGGCAAACCATGTGTGACTTACATCGGTCCTGATGGGGCTGGTCACTATGTGAAAATGGTTCACAACGGTATCGAGTATGGGGATATGCAATTGATCGCAGAAAGCTATGACTTGATGCAACACTTGCTAGGCCTTTCTGCAGAAGACATGGCTGAAATCTTTACTGAGTGGAACAAGGGCGAATTGGACAGCTACTTGATCGAAATCACAGCTGATATCTTGAGCCGTAAAGACGATGAAGGCCAAGATGGACCAATCGTAGACTACATCCTTGATGCTGCAGGTAACAAGGGAACTGGTAAATGGACTAGTCAATCATCACTTGACCTTGGTGTGCCATTGTCACTCATCACTGAGTCAGTATTTGCACGTTACATTTCAACTTACAAAGAAGAACGTGTACATGCTAGCAAGGTTCTTCCAAAACCAGCTGCCTTCAAATTTGAAGGAGACAAGGCTGAGTTGATTGAAAAGATTCGTCAAGCCCTTTACTTCTCAAAAATCATTTCATACGCACAAGGTTTTGCGCAATTGCGTGTAGCTTCTAAAGAAAACAACTGGAATTTGCCATTTGCAGATATCGCATCTATCTGGCGTGATGGCTGTATCATCCGTTCTCGTTTCTTGCAAAAGATTACAGATGCTTACAACCGTGATGCAGACCTTGCTAACCTTCTTTTGGATGAGTACTTCTTGGATGTTACTGCTAAGTACCAACAAGCAGTGCGTGATATCGTAGCTCTTGCTGTTCAAGCTGGTGTGCCAGTGCCAACTTTCTCAGCAGCGATTACTTACTTTGATAGCTACCGTTCAGCTGACCTTCCAGCTAACTTGATCCAAGCGCAACGTGACTACTTTGGTGCCCACACTTACCAACGTAAAGACAAAGAAGGAACATTCCACTACTCTTGGTATGACGAAAAATAAGTAGGTCTGCCATGGGGAAACGGATTTTATTACTTGAGAAAGAAAGAAATCTAGCTCATTTTTTAAGTTTGGAACTCCAAAAAGAGCAATACCGAGTTGATCAGGTTGAGGAGGGGCAAAAAGTCCTCTCCATGGCTCTTCAGACAGACTATGACTTGATTTTATTGAATGCTCAACTTGGGGATATGACAGCCCAGGATTTTGCAGATAAGCTAAGTCGGACTAAGCCAGCCTCAGTGATTATGGTCTTGGACCATCGCGAAGAATTGCAAGATCAGATTGAGACAATCCAACACTTTGCCGTTTCTTACATCTATAAGCCGGTTATTATTGAGAATCTGGTGGATCGTATTTCAGCGATTTTCCGAGGTCGGGACTTTATCGACCAACACTGTAGTCAGATGAAGGTTCCAACGTCTTACCGCAATCTGCGTATGGATGTAGAACATCATACCGTTTATCGTGGCGAGGAAATGATTGCTCTGACGCGCCGTGAGTATGACCTTTTGGCTACTCTTATGGGGAGCAAGAAAGTTCTGACTCGTGAGCAGTTGTTGGAAAGCGTCTGGAAGTATGAAAGTGCGACCGAAACAAATATCGTGGATGTCTATATCCGTTATCTACGTAGCAAGCTTGATGTAAAAGGTCAAAAAAGCTACATTAAAACCGTGCGTGGTGTCGGTTACACCATGCAAGAATAGAAAAGCAGTTGCAGTTTTGGAACTGCTTTTTATATGAGTTCTTTATATGTTGACATGCGATTTTGTATTTGCTACAATCAGTTATGGAGGATAGGTCTAATGAAAATAATAAAAAAATTGATGCCAATCGCATTAGCAGTCTTTTTCTTCGGTTTGCTAGCAACAAGTATAGTATTGGCGGATGATGCTGATTCAGAAGGCTGGCAATTTGTCCAAGAAAATGGTAGAACCTACTATAAGAAGGGTGAGATCAAAGAAAAGGCCTGGCGAGTGATTGATGGCAAGACCTATTATTTTGATCATGTATCAGGAGAAATGGTTGTCGGCTGGCAATATATCCCGTTTCCATCTAAAGGTAGTACAATTGGTCCTTACCCAAATGGTTTGAGATTAGAATCTATGCCAATGCCACAATGGTACTACTTTGGACAAGATGGTGTCTTACAAGAATTTGTTGGCAAGCAAGTTTTAGAGGCAAAAACTGCTACCAATACCAACAAACATCATGGGGAACAATATGATAGTCCAGCAGAGAAACGAGTCTATTATTTTGAAGATCAGCGTAGCTATCATACTTTAAAAACTGGTTGGGTTCATGATGAGGGACACTGGTATTATTTACAGAAGGATGGTGGCTTCGATGCTCGTATCAACAGTTTAACGGTTGGGGAGCTAGTGCGTGGTTGGACAAATGATAACTCAACTTGGTACTATCTAGATCCAACAACTGCTACAATGCAAACTGGTTGGAAACAACTTGGCAATAAGTGGTACTACCTCCGTTCATCAGGTGCCATGGCAACTGGTTGGTATCAGGAAGGCTCAACTTGGTATTATTTAGACGAGCCAAATGGAGATATGAAAACAGGATGGCAATACTTCGGTAACAAGTGGTACTATCTCCGTTCATCAGGAGCTATGGCAACTGGCTGGTTCCAGGTCGGTAGTAAATGGTACTATGCTTATAGCTCAGGTGCCTTGGCAGTGAATACGACCGTAGATGGCTACTACGTCAACTATAATGGCGAATGGGTTCGGTAAATAATGATAGTATTTTGTAATTTGAGATAAATTTTAAGTAAGAGTGCAGTTTCACGAAGTGATACTGGATAAAAAGTTTTTAAAATCAGAAAGATTTACTTATTTTTAACAAAATTGAGTTCTTGCCCAATTTCACATGACATTTTTTAGAAAAAGTTATATAATAATAAGGTAATGCAATGTCAAGTGTTTTTTTGAAAGCATCATAACAATTACAATTTTAGGCTTATAAATCACCCCTCTTTAAATGCTAAAATATTTAAGGGGGGGGTATTTTTATAAGTAACCATTTGTAAAAAAGAAATGAGGATGAAAATGAACTTTAAGTCAAGAAAATGTGAAGAAAACGGGAAAAAAGTTTTACGCTATTCTATTAGAAAGCATCATTTGGGAGTAGCTAGCGTGGCAGTAGCTTCGGTATTATTTTTTGCAACTGGCGTGACAACTGTTCAAGCGGATGCACCGGCACCACCAGCACCACCGGCACCACCGGCACCACCAGCACCACCAGCACCACCGGCACCACCAGCACCACCAGCACCACCGGCACCACCAGCACCACCAGCACCACCGGCACCACCGGCACCACCAGCACCACCAGCACCACCGGCACCACCGGCTCCTAACTATGCTGGTAAAGTAACACTTATGAGACAGTGGAATGTAGACGCAAATAATCCTGAAATTAGAGAAGATATAGATAAGGAATATAAGACAGGAGAAGATAAGTTAGGAAGACCATTAGTTAACTCTAGTACTGCCAACACTTTCCTTGGTTGGTCTGACAAACCTTCAGTAGATGGGAAAATCGATGAAGCGAACGGAGCTAGACTATTTTCACCAGAAGATACACTAGCAACAGCCTTTCCAAATGGTTTAAAACCAGATTCAAAGTTATATGGTGTTTACACAAGCTTTACTCCGAACGAAGCGCCTGTTCCGACGGATAATCCGATTGTAAGGGGAACGATTCTTCTTAGAGGGTTAGATAGATTCAAAATTAATGCTAACAAGGTTAAAATTGATACGGAAGTTAAAGCTAATGATGTATTACCTAATACTAAGTTAAAAACAGAAACGAATGACGATAAAACTAACACTCGTAGAATAATTGATGAGTATGACCCGAATAATAATGATACTACAAAAGTGAATGAGGTTGTTCTAAAAGCTGAGTTTGAAATGGATAATACTACAGCGATGACTGTATATAGAAACCCTGATGCAAGAGGAAATGGTCCTGTTTTATCAAACACATACAAAAATAATAACTTTAAAATAGATGAGACTAGAAAGACTTACACATATGTAGACTTGAATGTGAATTTAGACAAAGATTTAGTTGTTCCGGAAAAATTATATGCAGAGTTTAACGGCTTCTCATGGAGACCATTATATGCTATAGGAATTAAGGAAGATGGAACGAAGGAAATCTTAAATGTGTATTCAAAAGATGGAACAGCTTTAGGAAATACAAAAGATAGCTTTAATTCATTAGTTAGTAATACAGATCCTAAAGTTACATTTGGTGTTGAAACGAAAAATTACCATAATATAACATTTAGAATGATCCTTAGATCTTTAAACGAAAAAGATAGCAACAGACCAGAAGGTGAACGTAATGAACGTATCGCTGAAAGTGTAGTAAAACCAGATCCAGGGAAGTCTATTGCTGAAACTATTATGCGTAATATGACACTTAAAACTCTTTCATCAACAGAGCTTCATGAATTATTCCCTAATAAGAGTCCAGAAGAAATCAATATGATGGTTATTCGTATTACACAAGAAAAAGCCAAAGCGTTAGCAGATACGAATGGTGAAACAGTTCTAAAAGTAACAGGTTCTGTTGAAGGAAATGTTCGCCCTAGTGCCGGTCGAGTAGGTGGAAGATTTTTTGGTTTTGATTTGTCTAGAAATTTACCTATTGATAATGTAGCAGCTAATGTTTTAGAACTAGGTTATGTTAAGCTAACAGAACCAACCCCATATTATAAGCCAGGAAATGATCCAGAACATAAACCGGGAAATGATCCAGAACATAAGCCAGGAAATGATCCAGAACATAAGCCAGGAAATGATCCAGAACATAAGCCAGGAAATGATCCAGAACATAAGCCAGGAAATAATCCAGGATCAAATCCAAGCCCGGCACCGAGCCCAACTCCTTCAGAGAATTGGAATCAAGGAAGTACTGAAGTGCACAAGCAGGATGAACTACCTCAGACAGGTAGTCAACAAGATGCATGGTTGGTAGCTCTAGGTGGCTTATCTCTCCTAGGTGCTTTGACGGTATTTCCTAAAAAACGAGAAGAATAGGATATGCTAGAAATCGTTTAAATAATAAAATGATGGAAATATATCCCTATAATGAAAGAAGCGATTGTGAATGAAACAATCGCTTTTTTTGTGAAAATATAATAAAATAGATAGGAGAGAAGCAATACTTGTATGAAAAAATGAGACGGCTTTTTCGTCTAGCAAAAGGATAACATGACAAAAAAAGTTGGTGTCGGTCAGGCACATAGTAAGATTATTTTAATAGGGGAGCATGCGGTCGTTTACGGTTATCCGGCCATTTCCCTGCCTCTTTTGGAGGTGGAGGTGACTTGTAAGATAGTTCCTGCTGAAAGTCCTTGGCGTCTCTATGAGGAGGATACCTTGTCCATGGCGGTTTATGCTTCGCTGGAGTATTTGGATATCAAAGAATCCTGCATTCGCTGTGAGATTGACTCGGCTATCCCTGAAAAACGGGGAATGGGTTCGTCAGCTGCTATCAGTATAGCGGCTATTCGTGCGGTTTTTGACTACTATCAGGCAGAACTACCTCATGATGTACTAGAAATCTTGGTCAATCGGGCTGAGATGATTGCCCATATGAATCCAAGTGGTTTGGATGCTAAGACCTGTCTCAGTGACCAGCCTATTCGCTTTATTAAGAACGTAGGATTTACAGAGCTTGAGATGAATCTATCTGCATATTTGGTGATTGCAGATACGGGCGTTTATGGTCATACTCGTGAAGCCATCCAAGTGGTTCAAAGTAAGGGGAAAGATGCCCTACCGTTTTTGCATGCCTTGGGAGAATTGACCCAGTGGGCAGAAGAGGCAATTACACGAAGAGATGCTGAAGGACTGGGACAAATCCTCAGTCAAGCGCATTTACATCTAAAAGAAATTGGTGTTAGTAGCC
This sequence comes from Streptococcus sp. CL6.35, assembly GCF_049737915.1. Classification (GTDB taxonomy): domain Bacteria; phylum Bacillota; class Bacilli; order Lactobacillales; family Streptococcaceae; genus Streptococcus. The sequence continues at coordinate 395,073 of NZ_JBKOTU010000002.1, forward strand.
CTGAGGCAGACCATCTGGTAGAAACGGCTCTTAACCATGGTGCTCTGGGTGCCAAGATGAGCGGTGGTGGGCTAGGAGGCTGTATCATAGCCTTGGCAGACAATTTGACACAAGCACAAGAACTAGCAGAAAGATTAGAAGAGAAAGGAGCTGTTCAGACATGGATAGAGAGCCTGTAACAGTACGTTCTTACGCAAATATTGCTATTATCAAATACTGGGGAAAGAAAAAAGAAAAAGAGATGGTGCCTGCTACTAGCAGTATTTCTCTGACTTTGGAAAATATGTACACAGAGACGACCTTATCGTCTTTACCGACGGATGCGACTTCTGATGCCTTTTATATCAATGGTCAGCTACAAAATGAGGCGGAGCATGCTAAGGTGAGTAAGATTATTGACCGTTATCGTCCAGAAGGTGAAGGCTTTGTCCGTATCGATACCCAAAACAATATGCCTACGGCAGCGGGCCTATCTTCAAGCTCTAGTGGTTTGTCCGCCTTGGTCAAGGCTTGTAATGCTTATTTCAAGCTTGGTTTGGATAGAAGTCAGTTAGCACAGGAGGCTAAGTTTGCCTCAGGATCTTCTTCTCGGAGTTTTTATGGACCGCTAGGTGCCTGGGATAAGGATAGTGGGGAGATTTACCCTGTAGAGACAGACTTGAAATTAGCTATGATTATGTTGGTGCTAGAGGATAAGAAAAAACCAATCTCCAGTCGTGATGGAATGAAACTTTGTGTGGAAACCTCGACGACTTTTGATGACTGGGTACGTCAGTCTGAGAAGGATTATCAGGATATGCTGGTTTATCTCAAGGAAAATGACTTTGCCAAGGTTGGGGAGTTAACGGAGGAAAATGCCCTAGCTATGCACGCTACGACCAAAACAGCATCACCAGCCTTTTCTTATCTGACGGATGCGTCTTATGAAGCCATGGACTTTGTTCGCCAGCTACGTGAGCAAGGAGAGGCTTGTTACTTTACTATGGATGCTGGTCCCAATGTCAAGGTCCTCTGTCAGGAGAAAGACTTGGAGCATTTATCAGAAATCTTCGGTCAACGTTATCGCTTGATTGTGTCAAAAACAAAGGATTTGAGCCAAGATGATTGCTGTTAAAACTTGCGGAAAGCTCTATTGGGCAGGTGAATATGCTGTTTTAGAGCCAGGGCAGTTGGCCTTGATAAAGGCCATTCCCATCTATATGAAGGGCGAGATTGCTTTTTCTGATAGTTACCGTATCTACTCAGATATGTTTGGTTTCGCAGTGGATTTGACGCCGAATCCTGACTACAGCTTGATTCAAGAAACGATTGCTTTAGTGGAAGATTTCCTGATTTATCGAGGTCAAACTTTAAAACCTTTTTCTCTAGAAATCCGAGGAAAAATGGAACGAGAAGGGAAAAAGTTTGGTCTGGGTTCTAGCGGTAGTGTCGTTGTCTTGGTTATCAAGGCTTTACTGGCTCTGTATGATGTTTCTGTTGATCAGGAGCTCTTGTTAAAGTTGGCTAGCGCTGTCTTGCTCAAGCGCGGAGACAATGGTTCTATGGGAGACCTTGCCTGTATTGTGGCAGAGGAATTGGTTCTCTACCAGTCATTTGATCGCCAGAAGGTGGCTGCTTGGTTGGAAGAAGAAAATTTGGCGACTGTTCTGGAGCGTGATTGGGGCTTTTCAATTTCACAAGTGAAACCAACTTTAGAATGTGATTTCCTAGTGGGATGGACCAAGGAAGTGGCTGTATCTAGTGACATGGTCCAGCAAATCAAGCAAAACATCAATCAGAATTTTTTAACTTCCTCAAAAGCAACAGTGGCTGCTTTGGTAGAAGCCTTGGAGCTGGGAAATGCAGAAAAAATTATCGAGCAAGTTGAAGTAGCAAGCAAGCTGTTAGAAGGCTTGAGCGCAGATATTTACACGCCTTCGCTTAGACAGTTGAAGGTAGCTAGTCAAGATTTGCAAGCTGTTGCCAAGAGTAGCGGTGCTGGTGGTGGTGATTGTGGTATTGCCTTGAGTTTTGATGAGCAATCAACTGAAACCATAAAAAACCGTTGGGCCGATCTGGGGATTGAGCTCTTATACCAAGAAAGGATAGGACATGACGACAAATCGTAAGGATGAGCACATCCGCTATGCCCTTGAGCAGAAAAGTTCCTATAATAGCTTTGATGAGGTGGAGTTGATTCATTCTTCTTTGCCTCTTTACGATCTGGATGAAATCAATCTATCGACAGAGTTTGCTGGTCGAAAGTGGGACTTTCCTTTTTATATCAATGCTATGACGGGTGGAAGCGATAAGGGAAGAGAAATCAATCAAAAGCTGGCTCAGGTGGCGGAAGCCTGTGGTATTTTATTTGTAACGGGTTCTTATAGCGCAGCCCTCAAAGATCCAGCAGATGACTCTTTTTCTGTCAAGTCTGATCATCCAAATCTCCTCCTTGGAACCAATATTGGATTGGACAAGCCTGTTGAGTTGGGACTGCAGGCTGTAGAAGAGATGAATCCTCTTCTACTGCAAGTGCATGTCAATGTTATGCAGGAATTGCTCATGCCAGAGGGAGAAAGAGAGTTTCGAAGCTGGCAATCGCATCTAGCAGATTATAGTAAGCAAATCCCCGTTCCTATTGTCCTCAAGGAAGTGGGCTTTGGAATGGATGCCAAGACCATTGAAAGAGCCTATGAATTGGGCGTTCGAACCTTTGACCTGTCAGGTCGTGGTGGCACCAGTTTTGCTTATATCGAAAACCGTCGCAGTGGCCAACGTGACTATCTCAATCAATGGGGTCAGTCCACCATGCAGGCCCTTCTCAATGCCCAAGACTGGAAAGACAAGGTTGAACTCTTGGTCAGTGGAGGCGTTCGGAATCCGCTGGATATGATTAAGTGTTTGGTCTTTGGTGCCAAGGCTGTAGGACTGTCTCGAACAGTTCTGGAATTGGTTGAAACCTACACAGTTGAAGAAGTGATTGGCATTGTTCAAGGCTGGAAAGCAGATCTACGCTTGATCATGTGTGCCCTTAATTGTGCTACCATAGTAGATCTGCAAAAAGTAGACTATCTTCTTTATGGAAAATTAAAAGAAGCAAAGGATCAGATGAAAAAGGCGTAACCACCGCCTTTTTTCCATCTTCAGACCGAGGTGACTTTTTTGAAGTGTGATAAAATAGAAGGTAGAGGATATGTGTATGAGAAAATTTAAAATCTTTTTATTTATCGAAGCCTGTCTTTTGACGGGAGCTCTGATTTTGATGGTTTCAGAGCATTTTTCACGTTTTCTGCTGATTTTATTCCTCTTTTTGCTTTTGATTCGCTATTACACTGGTAAAGAGGGCAATAATCTTCTTTTAGTGGTGGCAAGCATTCTCTTCTTTTTTATCGTCATGCTCAATCCTTTTGTGATTCTAGCTATTTTTGTTGCGGTCATCTATAGCCTCTTTCTTCTTTATCCGATGATGAATCAGGAAAAAGAGCAGACCAATTTGGTTTTTGAAGAGGTGGTAACGGTTAAGAAGGAGAAAAATCGTTGGTTTGGAAATCTCCATCATTTTTCAAGCTACCAGACTTGCCAGTTTGATGATATCAATCTCTTTCGCCTCATGGGTAAGGATACTATTCATCTGGAGAGGGTTATCCTAACCAATCATGACAATGTCATTATCCTCAGAAAGATGATAGGCACGACCAAAATCATTGTGCCTGTAGATGTGGAAGTCAGTCTCAGCGTTAACTGTCTCTATGGTGATTTGACTTTTTTCAACCAGCCCAAGCGAGCCCTTCGTAATGAACACTATCATCAAGAAACAAGAGACTATCTTAAGAGTAACAAGAGTGTCAAGATTTTCTTGACCACTATGATTGGCGATGTTGAGGTGGTTAGAGGATGAAAAAACAAGCTTATGCAATGATTGCTCTCACCTCCATCCTGTTTGTCTTATTTCTGTCCCACAGCTTGCTGGACATCCTTGACTTTGACTGGTCTATTTTCTTACATGATGTCGAAAAAACAGAAAAATTTATCTTTTTGTTGTTGGTATTCAGCATGTCCATGACCTGTCTCTTAGCCCTGTTTTGGAGAGCTATCGAAGAGCTTTCTCTAAGAAAAATGCAGTCTAATCTCAAGCGTTTATTAGCAGGACAAGAAGTGATTCAGCTTGCAGATCCAGATTTGGATGCCAGTTTCAAGTCCTTGTCAGGTAAACTTAATCTTTTGACAGAAACTCTTCAAAAAGCTGAAAATCAGAGTCTTACTCAGGAAGAGGAAATCATCGAGAAAGAACGGAAGCGGATTGCTCGGGATTTGCACGATACGGTCAGTCAGGAGTTGTTTGCGGCCCACATGATTTTATCAGGTGTCAGCCAGCAGGCTTTGAAACTGAATAGAGAAAAGATGCAGACCCAGTTGCAGAGTGTCACAGCTATTTTAGAAACCGCCCAGAAGGATTTGCGGGTCTTGCTCTTGCATTTGCGACCAGTTGAACTGGAGCAGAAGAGTCTGGTTGAAGGAATCCAAATTCTCTTAAAAGAGCTTGAGGACAAGAGTGATCTCAAGGTCAGTCTCAAGCAAAATGTATCTAAATTGCCTAAGAAAATCGAGGAGCATATCTTCCGTATTCTGCAAGAATTGATCAGCAATACCCTCCGCCATGCCCAGGCCTCTTGTCTGGATGTCTATCTCTATCAGACGGATGTTGAATTGCAACTGAAGGTGGTGGACAATGGGATTGGTTTCCAGTTAGGGAGTTTAGATGACTTGAGTTATGGACTACGCAATATCAAGGAGCGGGTTGAAGATATGGCAGGGACGGTTCAGTTATTGACAGCTCCCAAGCAAGGGCTGGCAGTTGATATTCGTATTCCCCTGCTCGATAAGGAATGATAAAGGAGTAAAGATGAAAATTTTACTAGTAGATGACCACGAAATGGTTCGATTGGGCTTGAAAAGCTACTTTGACCTCCAAGATGATGTAGAAGTTGTGGGTGAGGCTACAAACGGATCTCAAGGCATTGACTTAGCCTTGGAATTGCGTCCAGATGTCATTGTCATGGATATTGTCATGCCTGAGATGAATGGAATTGACGCGACCTTGGCTATCCTCAAAGAATGGCCTGAAGCCAAGATTTTGATTGTGACCTCTTACTTAGACAATGAAAAAATCATGCCTGTCTTAAATGCTGGTGCTAGGGGCTATATGCTCAAGACTTCAAGTGCAGACGAATTACTCCATGCAGTCCGTAAGGTGGCTGCTGGGGAGCTTGCCATTGAGCAAGAGGTCAGCAAGAAGGTCGAATACCACCGCAATCACATAGAACTACATGAGGACTTGACTGCGCGTGAGCGAGATGTGCTTCAACTCATCGCCAAGGGCTACGAAAATCAGCGCATCGCAGACGAACTTTTTATCTCTCTCAAGACGGTCAAGACTCATGTGTCCAATATCCTAGCCAAGCTGGAGGTCAGCGATCGCACCCAGGCAGCAGTTTATGCCTTTCAGCATCACTTGGTGGGGCAGGAAGATTTTTAATTGTTATATAAGAATAATATTGGAGAAATGGCTGAGCTTAGTATCAAAGAAGCGAGCAAGTACCTCTAGCACGATAAAATATTTTTTTCACAATGTTTTATGTTATTTGTTGACATTCATTTTATAGGGGAGTAAAATGAAGCTAAAGATAACTAAAGTAATGTAGTATTTATCAAAGGATATAAAAAATCCAAAAGGAGGTTAGAATCATGTCTCCGTAAATTATCAAAATAAGGTCACTAGAGCGTTAAGGAATTTTGAAGAAAGGATTTTTGTCATGAAAAAATATATTACTTATGCAGCTTTATTACTTACTTCAGGAGCTTTGTTATCAACTACTTATGTAGTTAATGCAGAAACTACAACGTCTACCACTAAAGTGACTACATCACAAACAACTTCACAGTATACAAGCGAGAAAGAAGCAATTGATCAACTTGTTAAAGAAGGTAAAATTAAGGTTGAAGATGCAGAACAAGTTAAGTTGGTAGGATTTTCTCCTAGAGAATTAACGCAAGTAGAAGGCGATCAAGAAAAAATAGCATTTAATCAAAATAGAGATGATAAAGGAACCTGGATGATAACAGATGGTCGCTGGTGGTTCAAATATACTTCAGGTGGGTATGCTAAACATTGGGAATTCTTAGATAAGAAATGGTATTATTTTGATGATCAAGGTTGGATGAAATCAAATGAGTGGATTAACCCAGATGGTAATTGGTACTATCTTTCAAATGACGGTTCCATGCTAACTGATTATAATAGAGTTAATGGGAAACCTTATTTCTTCAGATCTAACGGTGTTTGCGTAGAAAATAAAGGTCAGGCAATTGCTGAGTATGCAGAGACATTTGTAGATAAAATCCCATATGTTGGGGGTTGGGCAGACTTGAATAAGGGTGTAGATTGCTCAGGATTTACACATGCCATATATAAAAACTTTGACATTTACTTAGGAACTGATACTAGATCTCAATTTAAGCAAGGAATTGATGTAACTGGTAATGAAAAACCTGGAGATTTAATTTTCTTTAATAATCTTGAACATGTGGGAATTAATATTGGCGGTAACCAAGTGGTTCACGCAAATTATGTAAGAAAATTTGTAAACATAACTAACAATGAATACATTGGATCTATTGACGGAGCTAGACGAGTTTGGTAACAATAAAATTTAAATGTCATAAATAATTTGTTACTAATTGGAGGAAACGGCTATGAAAAAATCTAAACTACTTACACTTGGTTTGCTTGCAGGTGCTGGCCTACTTTTATCTATCAACCAAGCACAGGCTGCAGATACATGGGTAAAAAATGGTTCTGACTGGAATCTTTCTCAAGATGGCAGTCTAGCTAAAAACAAATGGGTGCAAAATGCTGGCTCTTGGTACCACTTTGACGGTTCTGGTAAAATGCAGACAGGCTGGTACAAGGAAGGCAATACATGGTATTCGCTCGCAGACAGTGGGGCTATGCGTACTGGCTGGTACAAGGAAGGCAATACATGGTACTCACTCGCAAATAGTGGGGCTATGCGTACTGGTTGGTACAAAGAAGGGTCTACTTGGTACTACCTCAAAGGCAGTGGCGCTATGGCAACAGGATGGGCAACTGCAAATGGTCAATGGTCTTACTTTGAAAAATCAGGTGCTATGGTAGCAGATAGAGCTGTTCCAGCAAGCGATGGGGAAAGTTATGTCATTGGTAAGGATGGTTATATGTTAACCAAACTCCCTAGTCAGGTTGAACAAGATCCTTTTGATGATACAGTTATTACAGATATCGTTACTTTGTCTGATGGTTATGACTATCACCTTGTTCATAAGAAAGATGGAGTTGTTATCGAAAAGAATGCCTGGTATATCAAACCTATTGTTGAACGTTTTTCTTATCAAAAGATTGGCGATATAAAACGAAATACTTTAGATGCCATTACTGATAATAAAAAACCAGGGGAAGAAATTGATCCTAAAGCTGTCATAAAGAATTTCCAAAACTTACCAAATAAGTATTACTTTGGAGCAGATGGACGTAAGGTTGCGAATCTACCAGAATTCACTACTCACTTCCCTATTCAAAAAGTTGGGTCTGAACTTTATCTTAAAAACTCAAGTCCAGTTATTAGTCTAGATTCATCTGGATTGACAATTAATGACAATAAACTTTATCTAAGAGGTGCCAATGATGATAATGGTAAACTTGTAACTGGATATTTTACAATGTTTATGGACGGATTATTATCTAAAGATCACCATATTTTGGGCTATGCAGATGAATCTGGTGAAATCGTGAAGATGAAAGTTTTGCCTAATGATTTCCGTGATTATATTGAAAAAGGAATTTCCGGTTTTTATGGAGAAACTGTTAGATATGACAGTTCAACAGGAAATGTTTCTGTTGTGAAATAAACTATCTGACATAGTAAAAAGAAAAAAGCGAACAGTTTTGTTTACTAGGAAGTCATGTTCATTTCACTATAGAACAGGAGGAAATAACTATGAAAAAATCTAAACTATTCACTCTTGGTTTGCTTATAGGTGCTGGTCTGCTTTTATCTATCAACCAAGCACAGGCTGCAGATACTTGGGTTAAAAATGGTGCTGACTGGAATCTTTCTCAAGATGGCAGTCTCGCTAAAAACAAATGGGTACAAAATGCTGGCTCATGGTATCATTTTGACAGCACTGGTAAAATGCAGACAGGCTGGCTCAAAGAAGGCAATACTTGGTATTCACTAGCAGATAGTGGTGCTATGCGCACAGGCTGGTACAAGGAAGGCAATACCTGGTACTCACTCGCAAATAGTGGTGCCATGCGCACTGGCTGGTATAAGGAAGGTAACACCTGGTACTCATTAGCTAATAGTGGCGCTATGCGTACTGGCTGGTACAAAGAAGGCAACACATGGTATTATCTTCATTTTAGTGGTTCTATGATGACAGGTTGGGAGTGCATAAATGGTGATTGGTATTATTTTGAACAATCAGGTGCAATGGCCTCTGATAGAGTTGTAAATTCTAGTGATGGAACAGGCTATATTCTCAGCAAGGATGGACATATGTTCACTTTACAAGATAGCCCTTATAAACATGATGATATTGTTCGTTTAGGCGATGGATATGAATATCTGATTAAAGCAAAATATGATGGGAATAAATTTACTGATGTTATAGTGGCTAAAAACACTTGGTATGTCAAACCTGAGTTCAAGAAGTTTTCCGACAAATATGGGGATCATGTTGCAAATATAACCTTAGCTTTAGTGGATAATAAAGAAAAAGGACAAGAAATTGATCCTAAAGCTGTTATTCGTAATTTCCAAAATCTGCCAGGTCGATATTACTTTGGAGCAGATGGTCGTAGAGTATTACCACTTCCAGAGATGACAACTAGATCAGAAATCAAAAAAGTTGGCAATGATCTTTATCTAGAAGACCCAGGTGTACGACTTAGACTTCCGTCTACTTACTTCACAATCAATAACAATAAACTATACTATTTAGAAAATGAGCAAGGTAAGCTCAAAACAGGTTACTTTGTACTGATTGATGATGGAGCAACCACTACTCACTATCACATTCTAGCCTATGCGGATCAATCCGGTGAGATTCTTAAGATGAAACGCTTGCCATCAGGAGTTAGAGATTATCTTGACAAAGAAATCGATGGTTTCTATGGTCAAAAAATTAAGATTGAATCTCCACACTCAAACGAATATTACAAAGTGGTTGTGGTTAAATAAGAAAAACGAATCGCCTAATGAGGGATGTATGGGCGATTCGTTTTTTAACTGTAATCAGCCACTACTGAATACCTTTTATAAGATTATATTTGAATTCTAAAGAAAATTAAGAAGAAACCATACTTCCAGCAGGATTGAAAAGCGCATTCATTACTTGAAAAAAGTCGCCCATTTATGTTATAATAGACTGTATTTAAAAAATTTTAAGGAGAAATGACAGAATGTCTGTATCATTTGAAAACAAAGAAACAAACCGTGGTGTCTTGACTTTCACTATCTCTCAAGACCAAATCAAACCAGAATTGGATCGTGTCTTCAACTCAGTGAAGAAATCTCTTAATGTTCCAGGTTTCCGTAAAGGTCACCTTCCACGTCCTATCTTCGACAAAAAATTTGGTGAAGAGTCACTTTACCAAGACGTTATGAACGCTCTTTTGCCAAATGCTTATGAAGCAGCTGTAAAAGAAGCTGGTCTTGAAGTGGTTGCTCAACCAAAAATTGACGTAACTTCAATGGAAAAAGGTCAAGACTGGGTTATCACTGCTGAAGTCGTTACAAAACCTGAAGTAAAATTGGGTGACTATAAAAACCTTGAAGTATCAGTAGATGTTGAAAAAGAAGTAACTGACGCTGACGTTGAAGAGCGTATCGAACGCGAACGCAACAACTTGGCTGAATTGGTTATCAAAGAAGCTGCTGCTGAAAACGGCGACACTGTTGTCATCGACTTCGTTGGTTCTATCGATGGTGTTGAATTTGATGGCGGAAAAGGTGAAAACTTCTCACTTGGACTTGGTTCAGGTCAATTCATCCCTGGTTTCGAAGACCAATTGGTAGGTCACTCAGCTGGTGAAACTGTTGATGTTATCGTAACATTCCCAGAAGACTACCAAGCAGAAGACCTTGCAGGTAAAGAAGCTAAATTCGTGACAACTATCCACGAAGTAAAAGCTAAAGAAGTTCCAGCTCTTGACGATGAGCTTGCAAAAGACATCGATGAAGAAGTTGAAACACTTGCTGAATTGAAAGAAAAATACCGCAAGGAATTGGCTGCTGCTAAAGAAGAAGCATACAAAGATGCCGTTGAAGGTGCAGCAATTGATAAAGCTGTAGAAAATGCTGAAATCGTAGAACTTCCAGAAGAAATGATCCACGAAGAAGTTCACCGTTCAGTTAATGAATTCCTTGGAAACTTGCAACGTCAAGGTATCAACCCTGACATGTACTTCCAAATCACTGGAACTACTCAAGAAGACCTTCACAAACAATACGAGGGAGAAGCTGAGTCACGTACGAAGACTAACCTTGTTATCGAAGCAGTTGCGAAAGCTGAAGGATTTGACGCTTCAGAAGAAGAAATCCAAAAAGAAGTTGAGCAATTGGCAACAGACTACAACATGGAAGTGGCTCAAGTACAAAGCTTGCTTTCAGCTGATATGTTGAAACACGATATCACAATCAAAAAAGCTGTTGAATTGATCACAAGCACAGCAACAGTTAAATAATCTTAATAAACAAAAA